>JBHICW010000053.1:0-11034 GCA_046759785.1 Alphaproteobacteria bacterium | reverse complement strand
CCCATCATCATCATCCGCGCGACCCAGAAGAAGATGATGTCGAACCCGGTCACCAGCGCGTCGGTGGGGTAGTAGCGCTCGAGCTCCGGCGTCGGCTCGGGCCAGCCGAGGGTGGAGAACGGCCACAGCGCCGAGGAGAACCAGGTATCCAACACGTCCTCGTCTTGGGTAAGCGCGACGGCCTTGCCGTAGTGCGAGCGGGCGGCAGCCTGTGCCTCCTCCTCGGTCATCTCCACGAAGATCTCGCCGTCGGGCCCGTACCACGCGGGAATCCGGTGGCCCCACCACAGCTGGCGCGAAATGCACCAGGGTTGGATGTTGCGCATCCACTCGTAATAGGTCTTGGCCCAGGTCGCCGGCACGAACCGCGTGCGGCCCTCTTCGACCGCCGCGATCGCCGGCCCGGCGAGCGTTTCTGCGTCGACGTACCATTGGTCGGTGAGCCAGGGCTCGAGCGGGACGCCGCCGCGGTCGCCGTAGGGCACAACATGCACGTGGTCCTCGATCCTTTCCACCAGGCCCTGGGCCTCCAGGTCCTTGACCACGCGCTTGCGCGCCTCGAACCGGTCGAGGCCGCGATAGGCCTCCGGCACGTTGTCGTTGAGGTGCGCGGTGGCGTCGAAGATGTTGACCATCTCCAGGCCGCGCCGGCGCCCCACCTCGATGTCCTTGAAGTCGTGTGCCGGCGTCACCTTCACCGCGCCGGATCCCTGCTCGGGGTCGGCGTGCTGGTCGGCGACGATGAGCAGACGGCGGCCGACCAGCGGCAGGACGGCATACTTGCCGACAAGGTGCGTGTAACGCGCATCGTCCGGGTGCACCGCCACCCCGGTATCCCCCAGCATGGTCTCGGGTCGGGTCGTGGCGACCGTGATGTAGGCGTCTTCGCCTTCCAGGGGATACTTGAAGTGCCAGAGACGGCCGCGCACCTCGCGCTGCTGAACTTCCAAATCGGATATGGCGGTCTGCAACTTCGGGTCCCAGTTGACCAGGCGCTTGTCCTTGTAGATGAGACCCTGCTTGTAGAGCGTGACGAAGACCGTGAGCACCGCGCGGGAAAGGCCCTCGTCCATGGTGAAGCGTTCCCGGCTCCAGTCGCAGGAGGCGCCGAGCCGGCGCAGCTGACGGCTGATCGTGTCCCCCGATTCCCCCTTCCATTCCCAGACCTTCTCGAGGAACCTCTCGCGGCCGAGCCGGCGCCGTGCGATTCCCTCTTCCTCGAGCTGGCGCTCGACGACCATCTGCGTCGCGATCCCGGCGTGGTCGGTCCCCGGCTGCCACAGGGTGTTGCGGCCCCGCATGCGCTCCCGCCGAATGAGGATGTCCTGGATGGTCAGGTTGAGTGCGTGGCCCATATGAAGGCTGCCGGTGACATTCGGCGGCGGCATCATGATCGTGTACGGGTGGGCCACCGACTCGGGATCACAGGCGAACGCGCCCGACGTCTCCCACAGGGCGTATTGCCTCGCCTCGACCTCCTCGTGGCGATAGACCTTGTCCAGCATCGCCGACTGGCCCCCTTAATTCACGTGACCTCAGGTTATGGGAAAGGACGCCGTCAGCGTCCCGCGGACGGGTTAGACCCGGTGATCCTCAGTCGGGCTCGGCCCGACGGGCGAGGTGGCGGATCTCCTTCTGTACCAGGCGTTCTATGATCGGCGGAAGGTTCTTGTCGAGCCACTCGCCCAGCATCGGCCGCAGGATCTCGGCGACCAGAGCCTCGACCGATCGCTGGCCTTCGCCGGACGACTCAGCCGGCGCTGTCGGGGAGCGCTCGACCGCCCGAGCGAGTTCGGCCAGCGTCGCCGTTGCGGTGCCGGCCGCCTCCGCGGACACGAGTCGCTCGTCGCCGCCTGCGGCCGGTTGGCCCTGAGGCAGCGCGGTGCCGCCTTGCTCGACCTCGGAGCCGCCGGATTCGGCTTCGCCGGCCGGCTCCAGCGACCGCTCACTTTCCGGCTCACCCCCGGCCTCTTCCATTGCGGCGGCGGACTCGCCCCCGGCGGCCGCTGCCTCCGTCGCAGCCGGGAGCTCCCCCTCGGCGGCCTCGGCCTCGAATTCGGAACTTACGCTCTCGGGCATGCGGTCTACGGTGGTGCTGTCGTCCTCGACCACCTCCGTGAGCTCAAGGACGTCCGCAGCTTCGGGCTCGGTCGGCTTCTGCACCTTGTCCTTTCCGCCGTCGTCCTCCTTGGAGATGATCTGGCGAATGGACGCCAGGATCTCCTCCATCGACGGCTCTTGCTGTGACCCTCCGGGACTCATCTTCGCTGCGACCTCCCGCACCAATGGTGTGACCAAAACCACTACAACTTAAAAATGGTGAACGCCTAAAGTGAGGTCAAGTTGGTAGAATAACCGGGAACCATCGCGCTGACAAATCTATTCGGCCATTCCGGCGTCAAGGCCCCACCACTCGCCGCGGACGGCGCCGTAGTGTTTCTTCACATCATACAGCGTCACCGGCAGGTCAAGGGCCCTGGCGGTCAAGCGGCCGACTGCGGCCTTGAGGGCGTAGCCCGCGACGACCGCGTCCCGGCGGGCGCGGGCGAGATCCACCTCGGCCTCGAACAGGTCCTCCTCGGTGTCCAGCACGTCGAGAGTCGTGCGCGCCCCCACCGCCGCCTCCTGCTCCACCCCCTCGAGGGCGATCCGGGCGGCGCGGACGGCTTCGTTCAACGCCTCGATCCGGGCCTGGGCCGTGATCAGGTCCTGCCAGGCTCGGGCCACGCCTTCCATGACCTCCCGCCGCCGTGCCTCCACCTCGAGGCGCCGTTGGGCGGCGGTCTCCCGGGCCTCACGGACCTGGGACTCGGCCAGCCCCGCCTGGTAAAGGGGAATCGTGAGCTCAGCCGTGATCGAGGCCTCGTCCCGGCGATCTAAAAACGTCGAAGGCTCCTCACTGCGCGAGAGCCTACCGCGGAGGGAGAGCTCGGGAAGTAGGTCGCCCACGGCGACCCGCACGTCGTCCCGGGCCGCCCGCTCGGCGAACTGGGCCCGCAGTAGGGCGGGCTGCTCCGCGGCCGCCATGGCGAAAGCCTCCTCGTCGCTGGCGGGCACGTTGGCCGGGGGCGCTGGGGCGGTCAGCGTTCCCGGCATCGTGCCGATCACCTCGAGATAGGCCGCCCGAGACGTCATCAGCGCACCGGCCGCGGCGATCCGCTCCGCTGTGGCGCTGGCGAGTCGGGCCTCGGCCTGGGCCACGTCGGTGCCCGTCACGTCCCCGACCTCGAACCGAGCGCGCACCGCCTCGAGCTGGCGCCTCAGGATCTCCTCATTGTTCTCGGCGAGCCCCAGCACCGCTTGGTCGCGAACCACGTCCATATAGGCGGTGACCGCGTCGAGCAGCACCGTCTGCTCGACCTCGTCGAGCCGCGCCCGCTCCGCCCGGACCAGGTTCTCGGCGCGACGCGTCCCGGCCACCGTCCGCCCACCCCGGTAGAGAGGCTGAACGACGGACAGGGTGCCTGTGGCAGGAGTCAGGTCGACCGTGCCCGTCGTATCCGTGTCCGTCCGCTCCTCGCCGATGTCCGCCTCGATCTGGACGGTCGGCCGCCAGCCCGAGAGCGCCTGCGGGACAAGCTCGTCCGCGGCTCGCACCGCCTTCCGCTGGGCAAGAAGCGTGGGGTTGCTGGTGTAGGCGGCCACGAGCGCCTGCTCGAGCGTCTCGGCACCGGCAGGAGGGGGCTCAGGGACCGTCGCCGCGAGGATCACGGCGGCGAAGGCTCCGCAAAGCAAAGGCGTCTTGAACAAGCTCCCACCTTTCACCCCGCGCCGCCCCGGCCGCCGGCGACCACGGGCTCTTAAGCCATCAATAGAGCGGCAGGCCGGTATCAATGAGGTCGAACGGAGATGAACCGCGCGCCACCGCCGCCTCCTCAGAACACGAACCGAGGCGCCTTGGCAAACCCTGGCAGGGTCGGCACGGCCGCGTCGAACACGACCCGCTTGGAGACGGTTCCGTGCACCTTCTTCATCAGCGTCGCCTTCCCCGCCCGGCCGTCCAGGCTTACGACCGCGAGCAGTCGGCCGCCGTCGCCGAGCTGGTCCCGCAGCTTTCGTGGAACCTCGTCCACCGCGCCCTGGAGGACGATGACGTCGTAGGGCGCCTGCTTCGGGTAGCCCCTGTTCAAGCGACCGGTGGCCACGGCGGCGTTGTCGACGCCAAGCTCGGCGAGCAGGCGGGTCGCCTCCGCCGCCAGCCTCGCGTCGCTTTCGAGGGCCACGACGGCGGCGGCCAGCCGCGCGACCACCGCCGTCGAATAGCCTGTCGCGCAGCCGACGTCGAGGACCACGTCCGCTTCACGGATGTCCGCCGTCTGGAGGAGCCGCGCGAGGACCATGGGCTCCATAAGAAAACGGCCGGGGGCGACGGCGATGTCCTCGTCGATGTACGCCACCCCGCGAAGCTTCTGGGGTACGAACAGCTCGCGCGGCACCTCCGTCATGGCGTCGATGAGCCTTTCGTCCGTCACCCGGTTCGGACGGATCTGGTTCGCGACCATGTTGAGCCGGGCGGCGGCGTGGTCGTTCATCGTCTGCTGAGCGGCTCGGCGCAGGTCCTGGGGGAATCCACGGGTGGGGTGCGAGGGTCTTATACTTGGGCCGAGGGCCGAACACAACCGCACGCCGCCCCCTGAGCGCGCATTGACCGGTGCTCGCCGCGGTCCTATATATGCGCAGCCGGCGGGGTCGCAAACCGGGCGTCGAGGGGACCGTGATGTCCCGCGCGATGGAGGCTGCGCCGAGGAAACCTTCGGGAATCCCGTGAACTCGCAGGCCGGCGGCCGTCCGGTGGTTCGAAAGGGACTATCGCCACGAGTCTTTTCCGGTCTCCTGCGGCGCGGTGGCCGAGTGGCTAGGCAGGGGCCTGCAAAGCCCTATACGGCGGTTCGAATCCGCCCCGCGCCTCCAGCTTCTTGAGACGATCCCGAGATAAGTAGGGCCGGCGGTCCCGGGGCCTAACTCCAGGGATTGCGTAGGGTACGAAGTTCCGGGCGCGATAGGCCCACAGCCGCGCTCCTCATCCCGCCGCGGTGGCACCGCGCTCTTCCCCCAAGACGATCGTCTCGGCGTGGTGACAGGCAACCCGACGGCCGTCCACTTCCCTGAGCTCAGGATCGAGCCGCGCGCACACAGGCGTCGCGTACGGGCAGCGGGTGTGGAAGGCACAGCCGCTCGGCGGGTCGAGCGGCGAGGGGAGCTCGCCCTTGAGCGCCACGCGCCGGCGCCGTTCCTTCGGGTCGGCACGCGGCGTCGAGGCCAGGAGCGCCCGGGTGTAAGGATGGCGTGGGGCGGCGAAGATCGTCGCCGCCGTGCCCTGCTCCACCGGCCGGCCGAGATACATCACCATCACCTCGTCGGCGATGTGACGCACCACCGAAAGGTCGTGGGAGATGAAGAGATAAGCCAGGTTGAACTCCTGCTGCAGGTCCATGAGCAGGTTCAAGACCTGCGCCTGGATGGACACGTCGAGGGCGGAGACCGGCTCATCGGCGATGACGATCTTGGGTCTCAGCATCAGCGCCCGGGCGATGGCGATGCGCTGGCGCTGGCCGCCGGAGAACATGTGCGGGTAGCGGCCGTAGTGCTCGCGCCTCAAGCCCACCCGCGCCATCATCTCGCGCGCCGCGGTCGCGCGCTCGGCGGCGCTCATGCTGGTATTGATGAGCAGCGGCTCGGCGAGGATGCCCCCCACCTTCTGCCGCGGGTTGAGGGAGCCATAAGGGTCCTGAAAGACGATCTGCACCGAGCGCCGGAGCCGCTTGAGCTCGCCCCTCTCGGCGGCGGTCACGTCGCGCCCGTCGATCAGGAGGCGGCCAGCGGTCGGGCGTTCGATCAGCGTCACCAGACGGGCAAGGGTCGACTTGCCGCAGCCCGACTCGCCCACCACCGCGAGCGTCCTGCCGGAGGCGAGCGTGAAGGAGGCGCCGTCCAGCGCCCTGAGGATCGCCCGGCCGACCATCGGCCCGCGCCGCACCTGGTAGTGGCGCTTGAGCTCGACCGCTTGCAAGACCGGGGCGGCGCTCATGTCGGTTTGCCCGTGCGGTCGAGCGGAGTATGGCAGCGCACCTGTCCGCCATCGAACTGCCTCAGCACCGGTTCCTCGGTGCGGCACCGGTCTGCCGCGAAGCGACAGCGGGGGTTGAACAGGCAACCCCGGGGCCGGTCGTACGCTCCCGGCACGACACCGGGGATCGAGGGCAGACGGTCGCGGCCAGCGCTGCGCTCCGGCAGCGCGTCCAGGAGCGCCGCCGTGTAAGGGTGGCGGGGGACGTCGAAGAGGGAGGCGACGTCGCGCTCCTCGACCACTTGGCCGGCGTACATCACAACCACCCGGTGCGCGGTCTCCGCCACCACCCCCATGTCGTGAGTGATGAGCATGAGCGCCATGCCGCGCTCGCGCTGGAGCGCAAGCAACAGGTCGAGGATCTGCGCCTGAATCGTGACGTCGAGCGCGGTCGTCGGCTCGTCGGCGACCAACAGCCGCGGGTTGCAGGCGATGGCCATGGCGATCATCACCCGCTGACTCATGCCGCCGGAAAGCTGGTGCGGGAAGGCGCGCAAGCGGGTCTCGGGGGCCGGGATGCCGACGTGATCGAGGAGCTCGATGGCACGGGCGTGACGCGCCGACCGGCTTCCCCCTTCATGCACCCTCACTGCCTCCATGATCTGGAAGCCGACGGTGAAGCACGGGTTGAGGCTGGTCATCGGCTCCTGGAACACCATCGCCACGTCCTTGCCCGCGAGGCGGCGGCGTTCCACCCGGTTGAGCGCCAAGAGGTCGCGGCCGGCGAAGCTCATCTGCTCGGCCACGACCCGCCCGGGATAGGGAACGAGCCCCATGATCGCGAGCGCGGTCACGCTCTTGCCCGAACCCGACTCGCCCACCACGCCGACGACCTCCCCCTTTTCGACCGTAAGGTTGAGGCCGTCGACGGCGCGCAACGTGCCGAACTCGACCGAAAGCTCGGCGATGTCCAAGAGGGCCATCAGCGCTTGAGCTTGGGGTCGAGGGCGTCGCGCAAGCCGTCGCCTAAGAGGTTGAAGGCAAGCACGGTGATGAGAATCGCCAGACCCGGGAAGGTCACCATCCACCAGGCACGCTGCAGGAACTGGACCGTGTTGGCGAGCATCGTGCCCCACTCCGGCGTCGGCGGCTGGGCGCCGAGGCCGAGGAAGCCGAGCGCCGCCGCGTCGAGGATCGCTGTCGAGAACCCCAGCGTCCCCTGGACGATCAGCGGCGCCATGCAGTTGGGGAGCACGGTGACGAACATCAGGCGCCCAATCCCGGCACCGCACACCCGTGAAGCGGTGACGTAATCCTTGGTGCGCTCGTTGATCACCGCAGCACGGGTCAGGCGAACGTAATGCGGCAATTGGACGATCGCCACCGCCATCATCGCCTTGGTGAGGCTCGGCCCCAGGATGGCGACGATGACGATGGCCAAGAGCAGGCTGGGCAGCGCCAGCATGACGTCCATCATGCGCATGATCCCTATCTCGACGACGCCGCGGAAGAACCCGGCAACGAGGCCAAGAACGATGCCGGTGCCGAGCGACAGCGACACCACGATGCAGCCGATCAGCATCGACAGCCGGGCGCCATGGAGGATCCGCGAAAGGATGTCGCGGCCGATGTCGTCGGTGCCCAGGAGGAACCTTGTCGAACCGCCCTCCTCCCACACCGGCGGTACCAGAAACGCGTCACGGTACTGCTCGTTCGGCGCATGCGGCGCCAGCACGTCGGCAAACACCGCCATGCACGCGATCGTAGCGATCACAACAAGCCCCGCGAGGGCGCCCTTGTTCTGGCTGAAGTAGTCCCAGAACTCGCGCAGCGGATGGGGCGGCGCGGCGGCCTCGACGAGTGCAGCGGATTCGACCTCGGCAACCATGAGTTAGCGCGCGTGCCGGATGCGCGGGTTGATGACGCCGTAGAGCAGGTCAACGATGAGGTTGACGGTTATGATCACGGTCGCGACCAACAGCACGCCGCCCTGCACCACCGGGTAATCGCGCCGGTGGATCGATTCGACCAGCCACTTGCCGACGCCCGGCCACGCGAAGATGGTTTCGGTAAGAATCGCGCCGGCGAGCAGGACGCCGACCTGCAAGCCGATCACCGTGATCACCGGGATCAGCGCGTTACGTAGGGCATGGACCGTGATCACCTGCAGGGGCGGCACGCCCTTGGCCCGCGCCGTGCGCACATAGTCCTCACCCAACACCTCCAGCATCGACGAGCGGGTCATGCGCGCGATGACCGCGAGTGGAATGGTACCAAGAACCACCGCCGGCAAGACCAGGTGGCGGGCGGCCGACGTGAAGGCGCCGGGCTTGTCGCTCATGAGGGTATCGATAAACATGAAGCCGGTGACCGGCTCGATGAAATACAGCAACGACAGGCGCCCTGAGACCGGCGTCCAGCCGAGGCTGACGGAGAACAGCAAGATCAAGAGCAGCCCCCACCAGAAGATGGGCATGGAGTAGCCGGTGAGCGCGGCCCCCATCACCGTATGATCGAACACCGAGCCGCGTCGCACCCCGGCCAACATGCCGGCGGGCAGGCCGATGATGAGCGCGAAGAGGATGGCGCAGAACGAAAGCTCGACGGTGGCGGGAAACCGGGCGAGGAACTCGCTCAATACCGGTTCCCGGGTGACGATGGACTTGCCCAGATCGCCCTGGAGCACGTCCGAGATGTAGTAGCCGTACTGGACCAGGAGCGGCTTATCCAGGCCGAGCTGGGCCCTGAACTCGGCGTGGCGCTTCGGATCGATCCCGCGCTCGCCCAGGAGCACCTCGATGGGATCGCCCGGCACCAGGTGGATGAGCGCAAAGGTGAGAAGCGTCACCCCGAAGAAGGTGGGGACGATGAGGCTTAGGCGCGTCGCGATGAACCGAAGCATGCCGGCGCTTGGGAAGGCTGGCGGGGGGAGGCGCTCCTCCCCCCGCCCCGATCGTCGGGCCTAAGAACGGCCCTACTCTTTCAAGTCGACCCCGTAAAAGACATGACCGCCGAGGGGGTCGACCTTGTAACCGACGACCTCCTTGCGGACCGGCATGAACACGACCGAGTGGGCGATCGTGAACCACGGCGCTTCCTCCTTGAAGACGACTTGCGCCTCCTTGTAGAGCTCGGTCCGTTTGGCGACATCGGTGCTCTGCTTGGCTTCGACGAGCAAGTCGTCGAATGGCTTATGGCACCAGCGCGCCCGGTTTGCGCCCTTGGCCGCGGCACAGCCCAGGAGCACGTACATGAAGTTGTCGGGGTCGCCGTTGTCGCCGGTCCAGCCCAAGAGGATCATCTGGTGCTCGCCTTCCCTCGAGCGCCTGAGATACTCGCCCCACTCGAAGGTCACGATCTCGGCCTTGATCCCGACCTTGGCGAGATCAGCCTGCATCATCTCGGCCATGCGCCGTGCATTGGGATTGTATGGCCGCTGGACCGGCATCGCCCAGATGTCGGTCTCGAAGCCGTTCGGGTAACCTGCCTCGGCAAGAAGCTGCTTCCCCTTCTCAGGGTCGTAAGGGTAGTCCTTGACGTCATCATTGTACGACCACATCGTCGGCGGAATCGGGTTCTTCGCCGGCTTGCCAGCAGCAAGGTAAATGGCTTCGATGATCGCCTGCTTGTTAATCGCATAGTTGATGGCCTGGCGCACCTTCTTGTTGTCGAAGGGTGTCTTCTCGGTGTTGAACGCGAGGTAACCGACGTTCAGCCCTTCCTGCTCGAGCACGACGATGTCCGTATCCGCCCGCATGGCGTCGAGATCGGCCGGGTTGGGATAGGGCATGATGTGGCACTCGCCGGCCTTGAGCTTGGCATAGCGCACCGCGTTGTCCGGGGTGATGGCGAACACCAGGTTGTCGATCTTCGCCTTGCCGGCCCAGTAGTCGGGATGCGCCTTGTAGCGGATGACCGCGTCCACCTGGTAGGCGACGAGCTGGAACGGCCCGGTGCCCACCGGCTCGAGGTCCACCTTCTCGGGCGTGCCCGCCGCCAGCATGCTGTCGGCATATTCGGCGGGCAAGATCGAAGCGAAGTCCATCCCCAGGTTGGCGATGAACGGCGCCTCCGGCATGTTCAGCGTGAACCGAACCGTATGGTCGTCGACCCTTTCGACGCTCTTCAGAATGTTCGGCATGTCCATGGCGATGAAATACTCGTACGAGCCGCCGGAGACCATGTGATAGGGATGGTTCGGGTCGAGCTGGCGGTTGAAGCTGTACAGCACGTCGTCGGCGTTGAAGTCGCGCGTCGGCGTGAAGTTCTCCGTGGTGTGGAACTTGACGCCGCGGCGGAGGTGGAAGGTGTACGTGAGGGAGTCCTCCGACACATCCCAGGACTCGGCCAGCGCCGGGATGACCTTGGTGGTCCCCAGCTCGAACTCGACGAGCCGGTTGAAAATGGCGCGCGACGACGCGTCGAACGTGGTTCCCGCCGTGTACAGCGTCGGGTTGAAGCCCTCGGGACTGCCTTCCGAGCAGTACACCAGGGTCTTGGCCGTGGCCTGGGCGGCCAGCCCGATGGACAGGACGACGCCCAGCACGCTAGTCGGTAAGATTACACGCATGAAACTCCTCCCTGACGGATGTTTGAGCAAAAGGGCAAAGCCCTATGTCGCCACACCCAGCGGCGATCTTCGAGGGCCAATCTAGGCCCACCTTCAGGGCGCGTCAACGGCGGCCCCGTTCGCGGTCCGATCAAGATGTCTGTGAGGGACGCGTCGCCACGGCGAACGCTCTCCGCGGCGCTGGCGCTACCGGTATAAACGCCCAGCTTCCGAGTGCGGATCGGCAAACGGTGAGGGAACTCGCGGGTGGCCGTCGGCTCGTGCGCGGGGACAAGCGATCCCGACGTATCCGGTCGGCGTGGAGGCGACGAGGCCTTGCTTCATCGCCCGTCGTCCCTTCGTCTGGCCCCGTCGCTCCACGCGCCACAACGTCCGCCTTGACAGCCTTCGACGCCGCAATATCTGACGGACAGGTCCAAGATCCACGCGGCCCGTGCCGCCAGGGCGCTTGGCCCGC
>JBHICW010000052.1:0-11101 GCA_046759785.1 Alphaproteobacteria bacterium | reverse complement strand
CGAGGAACGCCTTGCGAATGTCGTTCGCGCTGTGCATCGCCGCCGGCTCGGGAAGACGTCCGGACGGAGCAAGAGGCCGCGCTCCGATCCCGCCCGGTGCGGCACCCAAGCCGCGCCGAGGAAGCCGGAGGCACGCTTTTACCCCCTCGCGTCCCCCCTGTCCATAAACTGTCCTTGGTCGGTCCCCATCGAGGCGGCGATTCGCAGGCGAGGAGCCCCTCTCTCTCGGCGCGAGCGAGGCCCCCAGGGTGACGACGCAGCCTGAGCGGGCGAACCTGAGCCCTTGCCCGAAGGTCCTAGGCCTCGTCGCCCTCCCCGGCAAAGGCCGGCTCGGAGAAAATCGCCTCGGCCACGAGACCCTCGTTCTGGCGAATCTCGCGCTCTAACTGGGCCGCCGTCTCGGGGTGCTCCTTGAGGTAGAGCTTGGCGTTCTCGCGCCCCTGGCCGATGCGCTGGTCGCGGTAAGAGAACCAGGAGCCCGACTTGTCGACGATCCCGGCCTTGACGCCGAGGTCCACGAGCTCGCCCGCCTTCGAGATCCCTTCGCCGTACATGATGTCGAACTCGATCCTCTTGAACGGCGGGGCGAGCTTGTTCTTCACCACCTTGACCCGGGTCTGGTTGCCGATGATTTCGTCCCGATCCCTGATCGCGCCGATGCGGCGGATGTCGAGGCGCACCGAGGCATAGAACTTGAGGGCGTTGCCGCCCGTCGTGGTCTCGGGGCTGCCGAACATCACGCCGATGCGCATGCGGATCTGGTTGATAAAGATCACCATGCAACGGGACTTGGCGATCGACCCCGTGAGCTTCCTCAAGGCCTGGCTCATGAGCCGGGCCTGGAGGCCGACGAAGGTGTCGCCCATCTCCCCCTCGAGTTCCGCCCTCGGCACGAGCGCGGCGACGCTGTCGATCACGAGAACATCCACCGCGCCGGACCGGACGAGGGTGTCGGCGATCTCAAGCGCCTGCTCGCCGGCGTCGGGCTGGGAAATCAAGAGGTCGTCGACGTTGACGCCGAGCTTCGCGGCATAGAGGGGATCGAGGGCGTGCTCCGCGTCGATGAAGGCGCAAGTGCCGCCGGCCTTCTGCCCCTCCGCGACGACGTGGAGCGCGAGCGTCGTCTTGCCCGAGCTTTCAGGCCCGTAAATCTCGACGGTCCGGCCGCGCGGCAGGCCGCCGATCCCGAGGGCGATGTCGAGGCCCAGCGAGCCGGTCGAGATCGTCTCGATCTCCACCGCCGTCCCGCGCTGGCCGAGCCGCATCACCGAGCCCTTGCCGAAGGTGCGCTCGATCTGGCTGAGCGCCGCCTCGAGGGCCTTCTGCTTATCCATCGTGTCCCTGTCGACCAGGCGTAGTGCCGTCTCTGCCATCACGTCCTCCTCCCTTATTTCATAGGGCCCCAAGGGATGCAACGAGGTTAGCATGTACACGTTTTGTTCCCGTTGGCAAGCGAAAACGCACCGCCTTGCGTTCTTATTTCGTTCGAGGACGTAGGCTGCCCGTTGAGGGGCGGGCGGGCGCCGGAGGCCGGCCGCCGCCAGTCTACTCGTCGCGGTGGGTCCGCTCCCGCCGCTCGTGACGCTCCTGGGCCTCGACGCTCAGGGTGGCGATGGGCCGCGCTTCAAGCCGCTTGAGGCTGATGGGATCGCCGGTCTCCTCGCAGTAGCCGTACGTTCCCTCCTCGATCCGCCGGAGCGCCGCGTCGATCTTGCTGATCAGCTTCCGCTCCCGGTCGCGGGCGCGTAACACGAGCGAGCGGTCAGTCTCGGCGGAGGCGCGGTCCGCGACGTCCGACTCCCGGATCGATCCCTCCTGGAGGTGCTGGAGGGTCTGGTTCGATTCCTGGAGGAGCTCCTCCCGCCAGCGCAGGAGCTTCTGCCGGAAGTACTCGCGCTGCATGGGGTTCATGAACGGCTCGTCGGCGGAGGGCCGGTAGCCGGGCGCAAGCTTGACCCGGCGCGGCCTCTCCCCGCTCACCGATTCTGTCCCAGGCCAGGCGGAAGCGCGCGGACCTATATTCCCCCTGCTCACCGGTTCTGTCCCAGGCCGGTCGGAAACGCGCGGACCTATATAAAATCGCGGCCCGCCGATCGCAAGCGCAGACTGAAGGGGCGGCCCGCCCCGGGGACGCTGCGGAACTCAGGGGAGCGTGCCGAGCTTGACCGGTTCCATCGAGGCCCTGAGCTCGATTTCATCGAGCGAGGCGGCCCGGGACGGGCACGCGCCCGGCCGGTCTTGCGCGCGGGCCCCGCGAAACCTTGAACGATTCTGGTTGCCGTACACTCTCGCCGACGTAACATAAAGTACGCAAGGCTGCGGAGGAAGCTTCGCTCAAGGCAGCACGGAAGGGAGGAAGAGTCCGGACCATGTCGGTCTCCGGCGGCGAAGTCCGTGCCTACCGTCACCCCGGGTCGAGCAAGCGCAAGACCAGGATCCACAGTCGCGGCCGGCAGGTCGACCTCACGGCGCTGGAGGAGGTCCGCGCTCTTTTGGGCGACCGGCCCCGGCGGCGAGACCTCCTCATCGAGCACCTCCATCTCATCCAGGACCGTTACCATCACATCTCCGCCGCCCACCTCGCCGCGTTGGCCGAGGAGATGCGGATCCCGATGGCGGAGGCGTACGAGGTCGCGACCTTTTACCACCATTTCGACGTCATCAAGGAAGGCGAGACGCCGCCACCGCCATTGACCGTCCGGGTGTGCGACAGCCTGACCTGCGAGATGATGGGGGCTGAGGCCCTAATGAAGGACCTCAAGGACGTTCTCGGCCCCGACATCCGTGTCGTTCGCGCGCCCTGTATGGGCCGCTGCCAGTGCGCGCCGGCGGTCCAGGTGGGCAAATTCGCGGTCGAGGCCGCGACCGTGGACAAGGTCGGCGCCGCCGTCACCGACGGCCGCACCGAGTGCGACGTTCCCGCGTACAGGGACTTCGACGCCTACGTCGGCGACGGAGGTTACCGTCAGCTCGAGGCGTGTCTCGCCGGCGAGCGCGATGTCGAGGAGCTCATGACCGCGATGGAGGCCTCAGGGCTCAGGGGCCTGGGCGGGGCGGGCTTTCCCGCCGGACGCAAGTGGCGATTCGTGCGTCGGGAGCCCAACCCGCGGCTCATGGCGGTCAACGCCGACGAGGGCGAGCCTGGCACCTTCAAGGACCGCTACTTTATGGAGACCGACCCGCACCGCTTCCTCGAGGGGATGCTCGTCGCGGCCTGGGCCGTCGAAGCGACGGACGTCCCCATCTACCTCCGCGACGAGTATCCGGGGGTGCGCGAGATTCTGCTCAAGGAGATCCCCAAGATCCAGGAGGCGGGCCTCGACCGGGTCACCAAGATCGACCTCAGGCGGGGTGCCGGCGCCTACATCTGCGGCGAGGAGTCAGCGATGCTCGAGAGCATCGAGGGCAAGCGCGGCCTGCCTCGTCATCGCCCCCCGTTCCCCGCCCAGGTGGGACTGTTCGGCCGCCCGACGCTCATCCACAACGTCGAGACGCTGCACTGGATCCCAGACATCATCGAGAAGGGGGCGGAGTGGTTCACAACCTTCGGCCGCAACGGGTGCAAGGGGCTCAGGAGTTTTTCCGTGTCCGGCCGGGTGAAGGAGCCGGGGGTCAAGATCGCCCCAGCCGGGATCACCGTGCGCGAGCTCATCGACGAGTTCTGCGGCGGCATGGAGGACGGCCACCGGTTCAAGGGTTACCTGCCGGGCGGGGCCTCGGGCGGCATTCTTCCCGCGTCGATGGGCGACCTGCCGCTGGACTTCGGGACGCTCGAGGAGCACGGCTGCCTCATTGGCTCGGCCGGCGTCGTCGTGCTGTCGGACGAGGACAACATGCGCGACGTGGCGATCAATCTCATGCGGTTCTTTGAGGACGAGAGCTGCGGCCAGTGCACCCCCTGCCGGGTGGGCGCCGAAAAGGCGGTCAAGCTCATGAGCCGGCCGCGTTGGAACGCGGCCCTCCTCGGGGAGCTCAGCGCCTGCATGCGCGACGCCTCGATCTGCGGCCTCGGCCAGGCGGCCCCCAATCCGATGCTGAAAGTCATCGAACACTTCTCGGAGGAACTCCAGTGACCGACCCCGTCGTCTTCACGCTCGACGGCTCGCAAGTCCGCGCCAAGCCCGGAGAGACCATCATCGAGGTCGCCCGGCGCCACGGCAAGGCCATCCCGCACCTGTGCTACACGACGGCGGCGACCTACCGGCCCGACGGCAACTGCCGTCTGTGCATGGTGGACATCGAGGGCGAGCGCGTGCTCGCCGCCTCGTGCATTCGCAAACCGGGGCCGGGCATGGTGGTCAAGACCGACACCCCGCGCGCCGAGGCCGCGCGCAAGATGGTGATGGAGCTCCTCGTGGCGGACCAGCCCTCGCGCGAGCGAGCCCACGACCCCGACTCCGAGCTGTGGCGGTGGGCCGCGGGGATGGGCCAGACGGAGAGCCGCTTCCCGGCGCGCCACATTCCGGCGCCCGACATCACCCACCCGGCGATGGCGGTCAACCTCGACGCCTGCATCCACTGCACGCGCTGCGTGCGCGCCTGCCGCGAGGTCCAGGTCAACGACGTCATCGGCATGGCCTACCGCAGCGCCCACAGCAAGGTCGTCTTCGACTTCGACGATCCGATGGGCGAATCCACCTGCGTCGCCTGCGGCGAGTGCGTCGAGGCCTGCCCGACCGGCGCGCTGATGCCGGCGACGCTGGTCGACGAGCACGGTGTGGGCATGCGCGAGCCCTTGCGTGAGGTGGACAGCGTCTGCCCCTACTGCGGGGTGGGCTGCCAGATCACGTACCAGGTCAAGGACAACATGATCCTGGCCGTCAAGGGTCGCGAAGGGCCGTCCAATTTGGGCCGGCTGTGCGTCAAGGGGCGCTTCGGCTTCGACTACGTGAGCCACCGGCACCGGCTGACGGTGCCCCTGGTCCGCAAGGAGGACGTTCCCAAGAACGCGCTCGACGACGTCGACCCGGCGAACCCCTCTACGCACTTCCGCGAGGCGAGCTGGGAGGAGGCGCTCGCGGCGGCGGCGGCAGGCCTCAGGCGCATCCACGACGAGCACGGAGGCAAGGCCCTCGCCGGCTACGGCTCGGCCAAGGGGTCGAACGAGGAGGCCTACTTCTTCCAGAAGCTCGTCCGCACCGGGTTCGGGACCAACAACGTCGACCACTGCACGCGTCTGTGCCACGCCTCCTCGGTTGCGGCGCTCATGGAGACGATCAATTCGAGCGCGGTGACGGCGCCGTTCACCGAGTGCCGCAACGCCGACGTCATCATCGTCATCGGCGCGAACCCGACCGAGAACCACCCGGTCGCCGCGACCTTCTTCAAGAACGCGGTGAAGAACGGGGCGACGCTCATCGTGATGGACCCGCGCGGGCAGGCGCTGAAGAAGGTCGCGACCACCATGCTCCAGTTCAAGCCGGGGAGCGACGTGGCGCTCTTGAACGCGTTGATGCACGTGATCGTCGAGGAGGAGCTTCACGACGAGCAGTACGTGGTGGCGTACACGGAGGGCTTCGAAGAGCTCAAGAGCCACCTGAAGAAGTACCCGCCCGAGGCGATGGCCGCGGTCTGCGGCATCGACGCCGAGACCTTGAGGACCGTCGCCCGCGCCTATGCCAAGGCGAAGGCGGCCATGATCTTCTGGGGGATGGGGATCTCCCAGCACATCCACGGCACCGACAACGCCCGCTGCCTCATCAGCCTGGCGCTCATGACGGGCCAGGTCGGGCGGCCGGGGACCGGCCTCCACCCCTTGCGGGGCCAGAACAACGTCCAGGGAGCCTCCGACGCGGGCCTCATCCCCATGGTCTACCCCGACTACCAGTCGGTCGAGGCGGAGGCGTTCCGCAAGAAGTTCGAGTCGTTCTGGGGCGTCGAGAACCTGGACCCCAAGCGCGGGCTCACCGTGGTCGAGATCATGAACGCCATCCACGACGGCGTGATCCGCGGCATGTACATCATGGGCGAGAACCCGGCGATGTCGGACCCCGACGTCCAGCACGCTCGCGAAGGCCTCGCCAAGCTCGAGCACCTGGTGGTCCAAGACATCTTCCTCACCGAGACCGCGTTCCACGCCGACGTCGTGCTGCCGGCCTCGGCCTGGCCCGAGAAGGACGGCACCGTGACCAACACCAACCGGCAGGTGCAGATGGGCCGCAAGGCGCTCGAGATGCCGGGCGAGGCGCGCGAGGACTGGTGGATCATCCAGGAGATCGCCCGCCGCATCGGGCTCGATTGGAACTACGGCCACCCGGGCGAGGTCTACGAGGAGATGCGCAAGGCGATGCCCTCGATCAAGGGCATCGGCTGGGAGCGTCTCTTGGCGGAGAGCTCGGTCACCTACCCGTGCGACAGCGAGGACGCGCCGGGCGAGGAGGTCATCTTCGGCGACGGCTTCCCGACCCCGAGCGGGCGCGGCAAGATGGTGCCGGCCGACATCATCCCGCCGGACGAACAGCCCGACGACGACTACCCGATGGTGCTGACCACCGGGCGCCATCTCGAGCACTGGCACACCGGCGCCATCAGCCGGCGCTCGGAGGTGCTCGACGAGCTCGAGCCCGAGGCCGTGGCGTGTCTCGCGCCCGCCGACCTTCGCCGCCTTGGTGTGAGCCCGGGCGAGATGATCCGCGTCAAGACGCGCCGTGGCGTCATCGACATCAGGACCCGGGTCGACAGTGGCGTGCCGAAGGGCATCATCTTCATCCCCTTCTGCTACGCCGAGGCGGCGGCGAACCTGTTGACCAACCCGGCGCTCGACCCGATCGGCAAGATCCCCGAGTTCAAGTTCTGCGCCGCCCGGGTGGAGAGCCTACCCGCGGCCGCGGAGTAAGCGCCCGCGCACCCGCCACGAACCGGGACGCCGTCACCGGGGGCCGCTTATTGCTGCTGGGGCGGATCGCGTCGGGCCTTGACCTTTCGCCGAACAAGGGAGCTGCCGAGGCCGCGTCCCACTTCTTGCGCAAGTATTAGCACATGACCCAATAGCCCTGCGCTGGGCATTGTGGACCTAGAGAACGTAGAGAGGCTGATGTATCGCAATAACCGACAGGCCATTGTGGAAAATGTCGAATATCCAAGGTCGGGGCGTCCATATGATGCCAAGCGCTTATCCGCACCCCGGGCTGAAGGTCGCACGGGCCAACCATACGGGAGGGGAAATGACCATAGATCGTGACCGGATTCGGGAGCTACGCGCGCGCGAGGACGCACGCCTCATCGCCGAGCGTCCGCGCTCCCGGGCGTTGCTCGAGCGCGCCCGCCGCTCGATGCCGGACGGGGTGCCGATGTCGTGGATGGTTAGCGCATACCACCACGCCCCCATGTTCGTCGCCGAGGCCGACGGCGCCTACTTCACCGACGTCGATGGCCACCGCTACCTCGACATGAATCTGGCGGACACCAGCATGGCCTGCGGGTTTACGCCGCAACCGGTCGTCGAGGCGGTAGCGGCGCAGATGCGCCGCGGCAGCCAGTTTTTGCTACCCACCGAAGACGCGATCGCGGTGGCCGAGGAGCTTGCCAGGCGCTTCGGCCTGCCGCGCTGGCAGTTCACGCTCGCGGCGTCGAGCGCCAACACAGAGGTGCTGCGCATCGCCCGCGCCGCCACCGGGCGCGAGACCATCCTGCTGTTCGACGGTAAGTACCACGGCATGCTCGACGAGACCTTGTTCATACTTGTCGATGGCGAGCCGAGGCCGGAGGGGCTAGGCCTACCAAAAGAGGCTGCGGCACGAACGCGGATCGTCCAGTTCAACGACCTCGCCGCCGCCGAGGCAGCGCTGAGCGAAGGCGACGTCGCCTGCGTTGTGGTTGAGCCCGCGCTCACCAACGTCGGCGGCCTAATTTCACCCGAGCCCGACTTCCACGCCGGGCTGCGCGCGCTCACCCGCCGCTTCGGCAGCCTGCTGATCCTCGATGAGGTGCACACTCACGTCTGTGCCTTCGGCGGGCTCACCCGCGCCTGGGGGCTAGAGCCCGACATCGTCGTCTTGGGCAAGGCGCTCGGCGGCGGCGTCCCCATCGGTGCCTATGGCATGGCGGAGGAGCTCGCCCGGTTCATGGAGGGCACCGCCGGCAGCGAGGGCGAGGCCGCCGACTGGACCGTGCGTTTCGCGATGCGGGTGGCGACTGGCGGCACGATGTTCGCCAATGCCTTGTCGTTGGCCGCAGCGCACGCCACGCTCGAACACGTCCTCACCGAAGAGGGCCACGCCCGCACGGCGGCCCTGGGCGAGAGGCTCGCCGACGGCATCGAGGCCGCGATTCGGCGCCACGGGCTTTCCTGGTCCGCCTATCGGCTCTATTGCCGCTCCGGTTACTGCTTCGCCCCCAAGCTGCCGCGGAATAACCTCGAGGCGCAGGCCGTCGCCGATATCCCGCTCACCAACTTGATGCGCGTGTACATGGCAAACCACGGCGTGTGGGAAGCCGTCGAGGGCGAAGGTCCGGCGGTCTCGTTCGCCGCTACGCCGGCTGACATCGACTTATATCTCGATGTCTTCGAGCGCTGCCTCGCCGAGCTTGTCGACTGAATCTTCGACCATCACCGTGGGCGCGGGGCTACGCCGATAGGCGCTGGTCCGGTAAGGCCACGCGTGAGGGGTCGGGGGGCGGGGCCAACGGATCCCGACACCCTTCACTCACACCCGCCCTTCCGTCTTGCTGAGCAGCCCTTCGGCTTGGGCGAGGTCCTCGGGGCGATTGGCGTTGAAGAAGGGGTCCAGGGGCTCGGCCGGGAAGTCCACCTCAGTGAGCCGGTGGCGAGCAGTCCACTAATCGATCTGGCACAGGCCCTCCTCGACCAGGGCACGGTTGCCTAGATGGTCGTCACATTCGCCACCCAACTCGCTCCTTGACCGGGCGCCCGCCGACCTTCGCCGCCTTGGTGTGAGCCCGGGCGAGATGATCCGCGTCAAGACGCGCCGTGGCGTCATCGACATCAGGACCCGGGTCGACAGTGGCGTGCCGAAGGGCATCATCTTCATCCCCTTCTGCTACGCCGAGGCGGCGGCGAACCTGTTGACCAACCCGGCGCTCGACCCGATCGGCAAGATCCCCGAGTTCAAGTTCTGCGCCGCCCGCGTCGAGAAAATGCCAACTATGGCCGCGGATTAGGGTGTGTACTCATAAAAGTGGGCGTGTACGGGGTGAGACCTGCCTCGCCGATGGCCGCTCATAGCCATGAACGGACATTGGAAAGGGGGTAAGAATTCGGGCTTATTCCTATAACGCGCGCGTTCCTAATAACGCGCGCGGAAAACTCGCTTGAAATCGCCTTGTGAGTCTCTGCGGAACCCCCACTCGCTAATCAGCCGCCCGTCTAAGGCCACTCGTGAGATGAAGCTGGCCCTGAAGGACAGCTACGGCCAGTTCGCCCACCTCCACGGCATCGTCCGCTAGGGGCGGACGCAAGCCCCGGGGCCGTATTTCGCCCCTCTGGGTGTTTGCGTGCGGCCGGAGCTTCCTGATAACCTTTTGCGACTCGTCGGCGTGTTGCCGGCGCGGTGGGAGGAATCGACATGGCGGAACCGGATCCATGGTGGGCTAGCGGCCTGCTTTACGAGAATTGCAACTGCCAGCTTCTGTGCCCGGCTCACGTGTCGTTCAAACACAACTGCGACAACGAGACCTGCCTCGGTTTTTGGGGCGTCCACGTCAACAAGGGCCGCTTCGCCCAATTGACGTTGCAGGAACAAGATGCCGTGGTCCTGTACCAATCGCCCCAGCTCATGCACACCGAGAACAGCTGGACGTTGAAGCTTTTCTTCGACCAGGACACCGACGAGGAACAGCGCAACGCGCTGGAACAGATCCTGACGGGTGAGGTCGGGGGGCCGTGGAGAATTCTTGCCAAGTTCGTCGCCGACCGTCTGGAGACCCAGGTCGTGCCCATCCACTTCAAGGACGACGGCAAGCGCATCGACCTGCGCATCGAGGGCATCCTGCAGTCGTTAATCGAAAGCGTGGAGAGCAAGCGCTCGGGACAGCCGGCGACGCTGGCCAACCTGTTCAACGTGATCCATGCCAAGAGCCAGCTTCTGGCCACCGGTTCGTCCTTCGTACAGGACCAGGATTTCCAATGGACGACGGAACGCAAGCACGCACTCTTTTCCGAATTCTCCTGGATGGGCCCGTAGACGGACCCAGGCGCAACGTGGGGTACTCATCGGCCGGGAGCGCCAGTCATGGTGACACCCATGCTTGAATCCGTCCTCAAGCGGGACCGCGTGGTGGTCGGGGTCAGCTTGGCCCTGTTGACGGCGCTCGCGTGGGCCTATCTGGTCACGCTGGCCGTGGACCCGGGCGGTATGGACGCCGGCGGCGACGGGCTCATGGGCGCGGCGGCGCTCAAACCCTGGACGGCCATGGACTTCTGGCTGATGTTCGTGATGTGGGCGGTGATGATGGTGGGCATGATGGTGCCCGCCGCCGCGCCCATGATCCTGCTGTTCGCTCTCGTCGTCCGCAAGGGACGGGAGCAAGGGCACCTCATGGCCCCCGTGGGTGCTTTCACCGGAGGTTATGTCGTCGCCTGGAGCGCCTTCAGCTTAGCCGCCACGGTCTCGCAATGGGGCCTGGAGCAGCTGGCGCTGTTGTCGTCCATGATGGTCAGCGCCAGCCCTCGGCTCGGCGGCGGCATTTTGGTCATCGCCGGCGTCTACCAGATGACGCCCCTCAAGGACGTGTGTCTGCGCCACTGCCGGGCGCCGGCGCTGTTTCTGTCCCACCGCTGGCGGCCGGGCACGGCCGGCGCGCTGCGAATGGGCGTCGAGCACGGCGCCTTCTGCGTCGGCTGCTGCTGGGTGCTGATGGGGCTCTTGTTCGTCGGCGGGGTGATGAACCTGCTGTGGATCGCCGGCATTGCCGCCCTCGTGCTGGTGGAGAAGGTGGCACCCCAGGGCCACGTCGTCGGCCGCCTTGCCGGCTTGGCCTTCATGGTCTGGGGCACCGTCGTGTTGTGGCAGGCGGCGGGATGAAGCAATGGCGCTAGGGGTCGAGCTAGTCTAGAAGCGGGTGCGGGGGCTGGCAGCGGCGGCGAGGGCGCGGGCGGCGACTAAGGGCACGACGCGCCCACGCCAAATGACCGCTTTGGGTC
>JBHICW010000051.1:0-11164 GCA_046759785.1 Alphaproteobacteria bacterium | reverse complement strand
CCTTGCCCTTGGCCTCGCCCGACTTGCCCTCGGCCACGGGGCGCGTCCCGCCGGAGTCCCCTTTCGGCTCACGGTGGGCGCGCTCGTCGCGGGCCGCACGGAACTGCTTTATCACCGACGGATTGGGGTCGAGTGCCTCCACCCGCACCGTGAGATAGCGCAGCACATCCTCGTGGATCCTCAGGTTGCGCTCCAGCTCGTGGACGGTCGCCGGGGGCCCGTCGATATTAAACATGACGTAATGGCCCTTGCGGTTCTTCTTGATCCTGTAAGCAAGGGTCCTGAGGCCCCAGTACTCGGTCTTCGTGACCGAACCTCCGTTCTCGACGACGACGTCAGCGAACTTCTGCGCCAGGGTCTCCACCTGTTGCGAGGGAACGTCCTGGCGCGCGATGAACGTGCTTTCGTAGTAGGGCATGCGTTACCGGTCGTTCGTGACCGCGGCCGCGGACACGGCGCCACACCTTCTCCTGGCTTCCGGGCTCAAGGAGCGGGGCGCTTCGGAGCGCCGCACTATACAGGAATTCGCCTGGGGCGCAAGCGCGCTTGACAGGGGGCGCAAGGCGCTATGAGGTTAGCGGCGCTTTCACGCCGACCCATGGCTGAACCGTTCGCCTCACGCTCCTCATGACCTGCGCGTTCGTCTTCCCTGGCCAGGGCTCCCAGGCCGTGGGCATGGGTCGGCAATTGGCCGACGCGTTCCCTTCGGCGCGCGTGGTGTTCGAGGAGGTGGACGACGCGCTGAGCGAGAATCTCTCGCGCCTGATGTTCGAGGGCCCGTCCGAGACCCTGATGCTGACCGAGAATGCGCAGCCGCTGCTCATGGCCGCGTCGCTCGCCGTCGCCCGCGTCCTTGAGACAGAAGGGGGGTTCCTCCTCGCCGACAAGTGCGCGTTCGTCGCCGGCCACTCGCTGGGTGAGTACTCGGCTCTCGCCGCGGCCGGGAGCCTCCGAATCGCCGAAACGGCGCGGCTGCTGCGCCAGCGCGGCGAGGCGATGCAGCAGGCGGTCCCCGTGGGCGAAGGTGCGATGGCCGCGATCCTTGGGTTGGGCGCGGACGCGGTCGCCGATGCCGTCGCGGAGGCGGCTGGCGACGAGGTCTGTGAGGTGGCCAACGACAATGCCCCCGGACAGGTGGTGGTGAGCGGGCACAGCCAAGCTGTGGATCGGGCGATGGAGATCGCGCCCGAGCGCGGCGCCAAGCGCAGCGTCCGCCTCACCGTGAGCGCGCCCTTTCACTGCAAGCTCATGGAGCCGGCCGCCGAGACGATGGACGAAGCCCTCTCCCGGACCACGATCGTGACTCCGGCGGTCCCGCTCGTCGCCAACGTGACCGCCGCTTCCGTCACCGAGCCCGCCACGATCCGCCGGCTCCTGGTGGAGCAAGTTACCGCTACCGTGCGCTGGCGCGAGAGCGTCCTTTACCTCATGAGTCAGGACGTTAACAGCCTAGTGGAGCTGGGGACCGGCAGCGTGCTGAGCGGTCTTGCAAGAAGGATCGATCGCGAGCTCGCCGCGGTCTCGGTCCAGGCGCCGGCTGACGTGGAAGATTATCTCAACAGCCTTTGAGGACTGCACACATGTTCGACCTCACCGGAAAGTCTGCGCTCGTCACCGGCGCCTCGGGCGGGATCGGCGGGCCGATCGCTCGCGCGCTGCACGGGCAGGGCGCCGCGGTCACGCTTTCGGGAAGGCGGCGCGAGGCGCTGGAGGCGCTTGCTGGCGCGTTGGGCGAGCGGGCCTTCGTCGTGGCCGGCGACCTTGCGGAGCCTGAGGGGTGCGACGCGGTGGCCCGCGAGGCCGAGGCGGCGATGGGACGAGTGGACGTCCTGGTCAACAACGCAGGGCTCACCCGCGATGGGCTGGCGCTGAGGATGAAGGACGCGGACTGGCAAGCGGTTTTGGACCTCAACCTTACGGTGGCCTTTCGGCTCACCCGCGCACTGCTCCCGGGCATGGTGCGGCGGCGCTGGGGTCGCGTGATCAACGTCACGTCGGTGGTCGGCGCCACCGGCAACCCAGGCCAAGTGAACTACGCGGCCTCCAAGGCTGGTCTCGTCGGTATGTCCAAGGCGCTCGCGGCCGAGGTAGCCACCCGCGGGGTCACCGTGAATTGCATCGCGCCGGGGTTCATCGAGACGGCGATGACGGCGGAGCTCGACGAGAGCCAGCGGGCTCGGCTTTCCGAGCGCATCCCTTGCCAGCGATTCGGCACGCCCGACGATGTCGCCGCCTGCGCGGTCTTTCTCGCCGGCGAGGAGGCCGCCTACTTGACGGGGCAGACCTTGCATGTGAACGGCGGAATGGCGATGATCTAGATTCGGAGGACGGGAGCATCCGGTTCGCCGACGCCTGTGATGTGTGGTAGCAAGCCGGCCCCCTCGCCCGGCCCTGTTGGTGAGGCACGGCCTTGCGAAAGGGGCGTGGGAGCTTTAAGAGCGACCGTTGAAGTGCTTGAGGCTTTAGGGGGAGAGGCTTATGAGCGACATTCCCGAGCGCGTGAAGAAGATCATCGTCGAGCACCTCGGCGTCGACGAGGCGAAGGTCACGGACGCGGCTAGTTTCATCGACGACCTGGGCGCCGACAGCCTGGACACCGTCGAGCTCGTGATGGCCTTCGAGGAGGAGTTCGGGTGCGAAATTCCCGACGACGCTGCGGAGAAGATCCTGACGGTCAAGGACGCGATCAACTACATCGAGGAGCACGTGAGCTGAGCCCTCAACGCGGGGGTGCTGGACGGTGAAGCCTGGTTTCATCCTCGCACGACGGGCGCGAGTGTTGTGAGAAGAGCTGTCGTCACCGGACTCGGAGTGGTTACGCCGCTTGGTAACGGCGTGAAGCCGAGCTGGGATCGCCTCATCAACGGGGAGTCGGGGATAGAGAGGATCGCGAACTTCGACGTCTCCGACATCGCCGCGAAGGTGGCGGCCCAGGTCCCCCGGGACGCCGAGCGCGACGGGTTCCACATCGACGGGCTGATCCCGCCGAAGGAGCAGAAGAAGATGGACGACTTCATCCTCTATGCCCTCGGCGCGGCCAACGAGGCGATCGAGGACGCCGGGTGGAAGCCCACCGACGACCACGCGTGCGAGCGGACGGGCGTGATCATCGGTTCGGGCATTGGGGGGCTGAAGTCGATCACAGAAGCGGCCGTCCTCGTCCACGAGCGAGGGCCGCGGCGGCTGAGCCCATACTTCATCCCGTCCTCGCTCATCAACCTCGCCTCTGGGTACGTCTCGATCAAGTTCGGCCTTAAGGGGCCAAATCACTCGGTGGTCACCGCCTGTTCGACCGGCGCCCACGCGATCGGCGACGCGGCGCGTCTCATCACCCACGGGGACGCGGACGTCATGGTGGCCGGCGGCACCGAGGCGGCGGTCTGTCGGCTGGGGATCGCGGGCTTCGCCGCGGCGCGCGCTCTCTCCACCCATTTCAACGACACGCCGGAGCGCGCCTCCCGCCCCTGGGACCGGGACCGGGACGGCTTCGTGATGGGGGAGGGTGCGGGCGTCGTCGTGCTCGAGGAGTTGGAGCACGCCCGCAACCGCGGCGCGCGGATCTACGCCGAGACCGTGGGCTACGGGCTTTCGGGGGACGCCTACCACGTCACGGCGCCGCCCGAAGACGGGGACGGCGGCTATCGCTCTATGCGTGCGGCCTTGAGGGACGCGAAGCTTAATCCCGAGGACATCGACTACATCAACGCCCATGGAACCTCGACGCCGCTCGGCGACGAGATCGAGCTTAGCGCTGTGAAGCGCCTGTTCGGTGACGCCGCCTACAAGCTTTCGATGTCGTCCACCAAGTCGTCTATCGGTCACCTCCTGGGTGCCGCCGGGAGCGTCGAGGCGATCTTCTCGATCCTCGCGATCGCCAACGACATGGTGCCGCCCACCCTCAACCTCGACAATCCTTCGCCGGGCTGCGATCTCGATCTCGTACCTTACGAGGCCAAGGAACGTCCAGTCCGGACTGCGCTGACGAACTCATTCGGATTCGGCGGCACCAACGCCTCGCTCATCATCACACGGGCACCTTGAGACGCGATGGCGCGTGGTCTCATTCGCGCGGCCCTCCTTTTCTTCACCCTCGTCACTGTTGTTCTCGCCGTGCTGGCCTGGGGTCGAGCGCAGTTTGAGCGTCCGGGCCCTCTGGAGCGGGAGACTACGGTGATCCTCGCGCGCGGAATTGGTCTCGCCGGAATCGCCGCGACGCTGGCGGAGGAGGGGGTGATCGAAAGCCCGCTCGTGTTCACCGTCGGCGTCCGCCTGATCGGCGCCGACCGCCGGCTTCAGGCCGGGGAGTACGCCTTTCCGGCCGCCGTGAGCGCGCGGGAGGTCGTGGACGTTCTGATGAACGGGCGCATCGTGGTGCGGCGCGTCACTGTGCCGGAAGGGCTGACCTCCATGCAGGTGGTGGCGCTCTTGGAGGCGACCGATGGGCTCACGGGGTCGGTCGACAGGGTGCCTGAAGAGGGCTCGCTTCTCCCCGAGACCTATCACTTCTCGTTCGGTGACCGGCGCGCGGAGCTCATTGCGCGGATGCAGGAGGCGATGCCCGCGACGTTAACGGAGCTGTGGGCGGACCGCGCCCCGGACCTTCCCTTCACCAGACCTAAGGATGCGCAGATCCTCGCCTCGATCGTCGAAAAGGAAACGGCGCTGGAGGAGGAGCACCGCCGGATAGCCGGCGTCTTCATCAACCGGCTCAGGCGGAACATGCGGCTGCAGTCCGATCCCACGGTCGTCTACGGAATTACGGGGGGCGCGGGGCCGCTCGACCGGCCGCTGACGCGCGAGGACCTGGAGCGGAAGACGCCTTACAACACCTACCTGATCTCCGGCCTGCCGCCCGGCCCGATCGCTAATCCGGGCCGTGCGGCCATCGCCGCCGTGCTCAATCCGGCCGAGACGGACGAGCTCTACTTCGTCGCCGATGGCAAGGGCGGTCACGCCTTCGCCCGTACACTCGAGGAGCACAACCGCAACGTGGCCCGGTGGCACAGGCTTCGCGGTGAGGGCGGGGATCAGTGAGGGTCAAGCGCGGCTGAGGCCTTCTGCGCCAACCGCCCGAGGAGTGGCTCACGCACGGCGGCGGCGTTGCGCCGCTCTCGATCGCGGCCGCCGGGCGCGAGGGCGACACCGGGTGCGGCATAGGCCTCGGCCAGCGCCGCGCCGACGCCGCTCCTCGCCCCGGTGATCGGATCGGATCGCGGGTCGCGCATGACGGCTCGGTCCGGGGGTAGGGTTGTTGGCTCGCGGCCCCGAGTCTATAGTGCGGCGTGCCTCGGTTGCTCGTCCGGCCGCCCGGCCTTCAAGTGCCCAGCCGCACAGCATGAGGAGCGGCGCTCCTATTGCCAGCATGACGGGTTTCGCCCGTGGTGACGGCCGCGACGGCGCGCTTGCCTGGACGTGGGAGGCGAAGAGCGTCAACGGCCGCAGCCTTGAGGTGCACTGCAAGCTGCCGCCCCGCATGGACGCGCTGGAGCTGAAGGCGCGGGCCGTGGCGGCCGAACGCTTCAAGCGGGGAACGCTCGCGCTCACACTGCAGGTCTCGGGCCCGCCGGCGGCGCCCAATTTCCGTGTCAACCGCGAGGCGCTCGAGCAGCTGGCCGGCGTGCTTGGGGAGCTTAAGGCCGGTGTGGACGTGGCCCCCGCCCGGCTGGACGGGCTCCTGGCGCTCAGGGGCGTGCTCGCGGTCGCCGACGCGGAGGAAACAGGCGAGGAAAGAGAGCGCCTGGACTCCCTCCTCCTGGGCACGCTTTGCGAGACTCTGGACGGGCTGGCGGACGCGCGGGCCGGCGAAGGGGCTCGGCTGGGCGCCGTCCTTGAGCGCCAGCTCGACGAGATCGCGCGGCTCGTCGAGGCGGCGGCGGCCTGCGCGGCCGCCCAACCCGAGGCGCAAAAGCGACGCCTGCGCGAGCAGGTGAAGGTCCTTCGGGAGGCGGAGCCCGCCCTGCCGGAGGAGCGCCTTGCTCAAGAAGCGGCTCTCCTCGCGGTCAAGGCCGACGTGCGGGAGGAGCTGGACCGTCTCCGCTCCCACGTCGTGTCAGCCCGCGAGCTGCTTAGGGCGGGGGGACCGGTCGGCCGCCGCCTCGATTTTCTCTGCCAGGAGCTCCATCGCGAGGCGAACACCCTCTGCGCGAAGTCGGCGGACGTGGAGCTCACCCGGCACGGGCTTGACCTCAAGGTCGTGATCGAGCAGTTCCGCGAGCAGGCTCAGAACGTCGAATAGGCGAGGGCCATCATGGCCGGTCCCATCACCCGCTACGGCCTGATGCTGGTGGTCTCCTCGCCCTCCGGCGCAGGCAAGACCACGGTGGCCCGCCGGCTCGTCGAGCTGGAAGAGGACGTTGAGCTGTCGGTGTCCGTCACCACCCGGCCGAAACGGCCGAGCGAGGTGGACGGAAAGCACTACCGCTTCGTCGACGAGGCGACCTTCGAGCGGATGGTCGGGTTGGGCGATCTGCTCGAGCACGCCATGGTGTTCGGCCACTATTACGGGACCCCGCGCGCCCCCGTCGAGGCCGCTCTCAAAGCCGGCCGGGACGTCCTCTTCGACATCGACTGGCAGGGCACCCAACAGCTGGCCCAGGTTGTGGGGGAGGACCTGGTCAAGGTGTTTATCCTGCCGCCCTCGACGGCCGAGCTCGAGCGTCGCCTCAAGAGCCGGGCCCAGGACAGCGACGGCGTGGTTGCGAAGCGCATGGCGCAGGCCTCGGACGAGATCAGCCACTGGGCTGAGTACGACTACATCGTCGTCAACGACGAGATCGAGAGAAGCGTGGAGCGGGTCCGTGCCATCCTCCGCGCGGAGCGTCTCCGCCGCGAGCGGCAGGTCGGCCTCGCCGACTTCGTCAAAAGGTTGCGGGAGCGGCGGTAACCGCCGCCCATGACCGCGGCCCCAGCGGCCGCCGCCTGCCGCCTCAAGAGTGTTCGGGACCAGCTAGGTCCGGAACGGCCGACGGCGGCGGTAAAGGGGACGTGCGGCCCGCGCCTTACCCGTAAGGCGGAAGAGGCTGCATCGTCGTCGCGCCGCACGAGGCGGTGCCATGACTGCTCGTGTCGCTACGAACGCGGTCGGCTGGCCCCTCGACACGACTCCATTCAGCTTGGCAAGTTCGCCCGATCGCCGCCGCCGTCGCCCATGGCCTTGAACGCCCGGGCGAGGGCGCAGAACTGCTCTACGCTCAGACTTTCGGCGCGGGCTGCGGGGTCGACGCCGGCCGCTTCCAGAAGGGCCTCCGTCGGCACCCCCAAACGCTTCAGCGCCGTGCGGAGCATCTTGCGACGGGCTCCGAAGGCGGCCCAAACAACTCGTTCGAGCGCTAGCCATTCGGCCTCGGCGAGAGGCGCCGGCCGCGGGATGAGGAGGACCACGGTTGCGGTCACCTTGGGCGGCGGGACGAAGGCACGTGGCGGAATGTCGAAGCACCGGCGCGCCTCGCAACGCCACTGGACCGCGACCGACAGTCGGCCGTAGCTGCGGCTGCCCGGGGTGGCGATCAGGCGCTCCGCGACTTCCTTTTGAAAGGTGAGCGTGAGGTTTTCGAACGCCGCGGCTTGCGCGAGCCAGCCCAGTAGCAACCTGGTTCCGATGTTGAACGGCAGGTTCGCCACGATCTTGAGAGGTCCTGGTGCGAGCTGCGCCGGTTGCACCGTAAGGGCGTCGGCCGCGATCACCTCAAGCCGCCGCGGGAAGGCTTGCGCCAGCTCGGCGAGCGCGGCGGCGCAGCGCCGGTCGCGCTCGATAGCGATCACCCGCTTCGCGCCCTGGGCGAGCAGCGCCCGGGTCAGCCCCCCAGGACCCGGGCCGACTTCCACGACCGTCACGGAACGAAGGTCGCCCGCGGCCCGGGCGATCCGCCCGGAGAGATTGAGGTCGAGCAGGAAGTGCTGGCCGAGAACCTTGCGCGCGGCGATCCCGTGGCGGGCGATGACCTCACGCAGTGGAGGAAGTCCCGCCCGGTCAGCCACGGGCGCGCCGACGCCGGGCCATCTCCGCCGCCAGCTTGAGGGCCGCGACAAGGCTGGTGGCGAACGCCTTGCCCTTGCCTGCGAGGTCGAGGGCGGTGCCGTGGTCGGGCGAGGTCCGCACGAACGGGAGACCCAGCGTGACGTTCACCCCGCGCTCGAAGTCCAGCATTTTGACGGGAATGAGCGCTTGGTCGTGGTACATGCAGAGCACCGCGTCGAAGGCGCGCCGGGTGCTGGGGCGGAACAGGCTGTCCGCCGGCAACGGTCGCTCAACCTCGATGCCTTCGGCGCGGAGCGCCTCCACCGCGGGACGGATGATCAGCTCCTCCTCGCGGCCCAGGGTCCCGTCCTCCCCGGCGTGCGGGTTGAGCGCCGCGACCGCAAGCCGGGGCTCGTGGATGCCGAAGTCTTGCTTGAGCGCTGCCCAGGTCACCCGGCCGCAATGGTCGACGGCCTCAGCTGAGAGGGACGCCACCGCCTTGCGGAGGGGGAGGTGGACCGTCACCGGCACCGCCCTGAGCCCCGGGCAGGTGAGCATCATCACAGGACGGGTGTGGCCGCCGGCGAGGGCCGCAAGGTACTCGGTATGCCCCGGGTGGGGAAAGCCGACCTCGGCGAGGGTCTTCTTGTGAACAGGGTTCGTGACCACGGCGGCGGCCCGGCCCTCCCGCGCCAACGCGACGGCTCGGTCGATCGCTGCGATCACGGCGGGGGCGTTGGCCGGCTCCGGAACGCCCGGGACGGCCGGGGCCGCGAGCCGCTGGGAAAGGACCGGAAGGGCGGTTGCGAAGACCGAACGCGCCTCCTCGGGCTCGCCGAGTTCGTGCACCGGGACCGCGAGGCCGAGGCGATCGGCGAGGCGGCGCAGCCGCTCAGGGTCGTCGATCGCGAAGAATGGGGGCAGCCTGCCGCTGCGGACGAGCCACGCCTTGAGCATGATCTCGCCGCCCACGCCCGCGGGCTCGCCCATGGTGAGAGCGAGGGGCGGCGAGGTGCCCTTATGCCGCATAATGCGTCATAGCCGGATGTCGACGAAGGCCGCGCGGCGCAGGTCGCGGAGGTAGCGGCGGGCGAGCAGCTCGAGGCGCTGGTTATGGAGACCCCGCCTGACCTCCTCCCGGTCGGGGAGGGTCGAAGGGGGTGCCGTCCGCTCGCAGACCATGAGAAGGTGGAGGCCTGCGTCGGTCCTGATCGGGGCGCTCACGACGCCGATCGGCAGGACCCGCACCGTCTCCCTTAAGGAGGGCAGCAGGTCCTTGAGGCGGAGGTGTCCCAGGTGCCCCGAGGTCTCGGACCCTAACTCTGACGCCGCGCGGGCCATCGCGTCACAATCCGAGATGAATAGGCGCAGCTCTTCAGCCTGGGCGCGCTTGGCCACCACCTCGGCTTCCGCGGCGTCGCTGGGCAGGGGAAAAAGAATCTGCTCAAGCGCCACCGTCACCTCATCGGGGTTCGGGGCGAGGACGGTGCGGCGGTCGCGCAGACGGATGATTCGGAAGCCTCCGAGCACCCGCACCGGATCGGAGACCTCACCCGGCTTCATCCTTTCCACGACCGTCAGGACCTCCGCGGCGAGCTGCTCGCCGAGGACCCAGCCAACCACGCCGCCCTCATAGGCGCTGGCGCTCTGGGAGAACTGCCGGGCGAGCTGTGCGAAATCGGCCCCCCGGCGGATCTCGGCCACCAGGCGGCGGGCGACGTCCCGGACCTCCTCGTCCCGATCGCTGCCGTCGACCGCCAGGAAGATCTCCGAGATGAGGTACTCGGGCTGACCCTGGGCCGATTTGATCCGGGCGAGCATCTCGTCAACCTCGTCGTCGCTCACCTCGTCGCCGCGGAACTGCCGACGGATCAATTTGCCCCACGCCAGTTCGGCGCGGACCTGGCTGCGGGCGGTTTCCTTGCTGACCCCCCGGGCGGCCAGAGCCGCATCGAACCCCCCTTCCGGGATGTTGTTGAGGCGCTCAATGAGCGCAATCCGCCGCGCCATCTCCTCTTCGGTCACCTCGACGTTGAACCGCGCGGTTTTCTGCATTTTCAGGCGTTCGTCGACCAGGCCGCGGAGCACCTGCGGAATCAACCGGCGGAAGACCTCAGGGGTGTTCTCCAGGTTCGACATCGCGATGACCATCTGCATGCGCTGTTTCAGGTCGTAAAGCGTGATGACCTCGTCGTTGACGACGGCCGCGATCCCTTGCACCTCCTGCCCGCGGAGAGGCGAGGCGACGACGAGCAGGCCGATGGCCAGCGCGAGAACTCCGGATCTCGGTCGAGGAAGACGCATCCCTCGGGCGCAAACCGGCTTTCGTTCGGCCATGTTTGTTACCGATATCGGGCGGCGAAAATCAAGTCCGGCGCGGCGGCCCGGGGCGCCCACTCCCATCCGTCATCCGAGGTTCTTGAGCTGCACGTGGATCGTCAGGGTCGTGTCCGGCTTCACGTCCCGGTCGCGCGTGAAACGGCGTGAGAAGCGGGCCGAGAACACGAGGCATTCGTCCTCGTACATCACGCCGGCGCCGCTGGAGATCATGCCGTCGCCGGTGAGATCGCGCCGGGCGTCGGCCCTCACTGTCCAAAAGCGGGTGATCTCGGCCCGGGCGGACAGCGCCAGCTCCGTGCGCCGTCCCGGGTCCTCCGGTATGTCCTCCTCGTCCACCGAGATAAAGCCGATGTTCAGGCGAAGCCACTCCGGGCCGATGAAGGAGTCGACCTCGTTTCGTCGCGGCTTCAGGTTGTCCGGATCCCACCTGAAGCGGTAGGCCAGATCGAACAGCGACGAGGCCGAAATGTTGAGCCGGCCGACGACGTCCGAAAAGTGCCGGTCGAGGCCGGTGCCGGCGCCGAAGGTCGAATCGGCCTTCAGGCGATAGCTCTGGCCGATCAAGGCGGTCATCTGTGCCCCGCCGGCACCGAAGGCACCGAACTTCAGCCCGTAGTTGATCCGAGGTCCCCCTTCCACGCGGTCCAGGCCGTGAAAGCGTTCGAGGCTGAGCAGGTTCGTGTCGTCGAACTCGAACTCGACGCTGTCCTCGTTGGGGATCTTCTCCGGGTTGCCGCCAAAGGGGGTCACGACCGCGACGGCGATGGGTTCGATGAGCTGGCGCGACCTCCCGTCTTGGCGGATAAAGGGGAACCGCCAGTCGAGCGCCAGCTTGGGCCATATCCGGCCCGTGAAGCCACGCTCCGT
>JBHICW010000050.1:0-11682 GCA_046759785.1 Alphaproteobacteria bacterium | reverse complement strand
CTGGTGGGCGAAGGCGGCGCCGTCGGTGACGGTGATCTGCTTGAACCCCAACATCTTCGCCAGATCGAAGAAGGTGAGGACGTGCACCGCGCCGGTCTCCTGGAAGACGGGGGTGAAGCGGGCGATCGCCGTCAGCATGGCGAACAGCGCGCGGGCCCGGTAGATGGTGTTGAAGCCGCCGTCCCGCAAACCCACGATGATGAGCTTTTCGGCTTCCTCCCCCTTGGCGAAGATCGCGAACTGGGGCGCGTGGGGGGCGGCGAGCAGCCTGTTCGTGAGCCCGGTGACGAAGCCGACGCGCCGCGGCCGGTCGCTGTCGGGGAGTGTGCCGGCGCGCGCCGTGTAGACCTCGGTCGTCGCCGGGGGCGGATAGTAGTAGCCGACGTGGCGATCCGGCTTCTCCACGGTCTGCGCGGCCGCCGGCGCCGCCAGGACCAGGATGAGCCCCAACGCCGCCGCCCAGTGCCTGCTCGAGCTGTGCATGGTTCCCTCCTCTCCGGTCGTGGACGGTGGCGCATCGTGACGCCGTTGTCCGCCACCAACAATGACCTACGGAAAAACGGCCGTCCGCTCAAGAGGGGAGGTCAGGTGTTCTGTAACGGGCGCCTTGGGTCCAGCCTTTCTCCGGGCCGCTGTTGGGTGGTCAGGCGCGGGCGGACTTGAGCTCGTGGCGCAGCCACAGGGCCGAGGTGAAGAGGGCGAGCGCCCCCGCCTGGTGGGCGGCCGCAAGGGGGAGCGGGACGTAGAGCAGAAGGGTCAGTACGCCCAGGCTGGCCTGCACCGCGACCATGATGAGAAGGAGGTGGAGGGCCGCGCGCGTGCGGGCGGGAAGCTCCAGCCGTCGCCCGCGGAGCCAGAGCGCCGGAACGGCGACGGCGAGGGCGACGGCGAGGAGGCGGTGGTCGAACTGCACCGTCTGGACGTTCTCGAAGAAGTTCCGCACCAAGGGCTCGAGGTCAAAGACCTCGCGCGGAACGAGCCGCCCGTCCATGAGGGGAAAGGTGTTGTAGGCGAGCCCCGCGTTGAGCCCGGCCACGAACCCGCCCGACAGCATGGTGACGAAGACGAGCGCGAGGACGGCGGAGGCTAGGCGCCTGAGCCCCCGCACCCTCCGGTCCTCTGTCTCCTGATGCGGGCGGCGCAAAAGCCCCAGGGCGACCCACAGGATCAACCCATAGATGACGACGGCAACGCCGAGATGGGCGACCAGCCGGTAGGGACTCACTTCGGGGTGGTCGATGAGCCCGCTTTGCACCATGAACCAGCCCAGCGCCCCCTCGAGCCCGCCCAGAAGGAAGATTGCGCCGAGCTTCAGGGCAAGGTCCCGCCCGAGCTTCCGCGTTGCGAGAAAGTACAGGAAGGGGAGCAGGAACGCGCCGCCAATGGCGCGGCCGAGCAAGCGGTGGGCGTACTCGATCCAGAAGATCACCTTGAAGTCATCCAGGCTCATGCCGGGGTTGACCTTCCCGTACTCGGGGGACTGCTGGTACTTGCGGAACGCCTCCTCAAAGGCGGTGTCGTCGGACGGCGGGAGCGCGCCGCTCAAGGGTCGCCACTCGACGATAGACAGTCCCGACCCGGTGAGCCGCGTCACGCCGCCGAGCACGACCATGGCGAAGATCAGGGCGCAGCAGACGAGAAGCCAGATCGCCATCCACTTCTCTGCCCCTGGCGTCTGCGCCTCCAACCGGGAGACCGTGCTTTCCGCCAACGCTGCCTGCTCCTCGTCCACCGGAGCCGACTTCGTAACGCATGCCGCGGGCGTCAGGCAAGGCCGCGAGCGCGGCTTCGGTGTGGCCGGCCGCGATGCTCTGGATGCGGGCGCGGAAGATCTTCGCCATGAAAGCGTCGTCCTTGAGGCTCAGCGCCGCCGCCCCCACCGGCATGGCGTCGAGGACGAGGCCGAGCTGGGGCAGCCCCAGGGCCCAAGATGTCGACCTGCAGCGAGAGCGGCGCGCCGCGGAAGAGCGAGATGTAGAAGGTGGCGACGGCGAACGCGGGGGCGAGGATCAGGGGCAGGGGGCTCAAACAATCGCGTGTTCGGGACACGGCGTGCAGTCCACCACCCGCTGGTAGGTGAGGCGCGAAAGGTCGATGGTGACGAACCGGCCGTCGAGCACGAGCTCGGCAAGGGCGCGGCCGACCGCCGGGGCCTGTTGCAGCCCGTGCCCGGAGAACCCGCAGGCGACGTGGAAGTTCTCGAGACTTCCCACCCAGGGCCCGATGATGAGGTTCTCGTCGAGCCGGTTGAGGTCGTAGAGGCCGGCCCAGCTGCGGCCCGGCTTCAGCGCCTGGAACGCCGAGACGCGCGCCGCAAGGAGGGGCCAGAGCACCTCGTCGAAATAGGCGTAGTCGACCTCGAAGTTGTAGCCCGGCGGCTCGTCCGCAATGGAGCGGCCGCAGATGTAGCCAGCGCCCTCGGGTCGGAGCCACAAGCCCGAGGGGTCGATGACCAGCGGCAGGGGTTCGAGGCTCTCGCGGACCTGGAAGAAGAAGGCCATGCGCCGCACGGGTTCGACCGGCAGCGGCATGCCGACCATCTGAGAGACCTCTCGCGACCATGCGCCCGCGGCGTTGATCACCGTGCCGGCCGCGAGTTTCTCCCCGGACTTGAGGCGCACTCGTTCCGCCCTCTTCGCGCTCGTCTCGATCCCAACCACCTCATCCGCGAGGTAGACGGCGCCGAGGCTCCGCGCCTTGCGGCGGAAGCCCTGAAGCGCGGCGTAGGGGTCGATCCAGCCGTCCTCCGGGCCGAAGGAGGCCATCGCGATGTCGTCGGCCACGAGCGAGGGGAAGCGGGCCGCGAGCGCGTCGCGGTCGAGGAGCTCGACCGGTGCTCCCAGGCTCCGTTGGAGCCGGTGACTTTCCTTCATCGCCTCGACCCCTCGCTCGGTGGCGAGGAAGAGGTAGCCCTGCTGCCTGAGGGCGATGTCGGGGGCCTCTCCGTCGACCGCTACGAGCTCGGCGAAGTTGCGGTACACCTCGAGCCCGTATTGGGACATGAGGATGTTTTCGGGCAGGCTGAACTGTTGCCGGATCCCGCCGGCGGACCGCGACGTGGACGCCTTCTCGTAGGTGGGGTCGCGTTCGACGACGCAGATTCGCCTGGGGCGACCGTCACGGGCGAGATGATAGGCGGCGCTGGAGCCCACCACCCCGCCGCCGATGATCACGACGTCGTACATCGGGGTGTGATCGCAGCGGCCCGCCCCGGGGCCGTCATTGCGTCCGGGGGATAGGCTTCATTTCGGACCGTCAAGCTCGGCGATGTAGCCCTTCAGGTTCGCGTACTCCGGGCTGTCGGGCGGAAGCAGGTTCAAGAGCCGCTGCCACAGCGCCTTGCCCTCCTCCCGGTTGCCGGCCTGAGCCTCGGCCAGGCCCAGATACCAGAGGGCCGGCCCGTTGTTGGCGTCGAGGGTCAAGAGCCGGCGATACACCGTCACCGCCTCCTCCGGCAGGGCCCCCTCGGGCGGGGCCGCGGCCAGGATGGCCTCGGCATACCCCTCGAGGGTGGGAATGTCACCGGGCCTCAAGACGGCGGCTCTCGCGTAAGCGTCGCGGGCCGCTTGCGCCTCCCCAAGGACGAGATACGAGCGCCCCAGGCGCTGCCAGCCTTGTGCGTCGTCCGGGTCTTCCTCGAGCCGCGCGGCAAGACGCTCGACCATGTCGCGGATCATGGTGATGCGGTCCTCGTCGGACATCTCTCGAGCCGCAGCCATATCCTCCTGGGTGGGGCCAGGTGCGACGTCGCCGCCACCGGCCACGGTCCCCGCGTCTTCGGGCAGGAAGTCGGCAGGGTCGAGCCCGTCCTCGCGCGCCACATCCGCGATCTGCTGGCGGAGTCTCGGCAGCCACGATGCCCCGGGCGGCGCGCTCTCAACAAGCGCGCCCCACATGGCGAGCGCCTCTTCCGTCTGGCCGGCCTGCAGCCGCGCCAGCGCCAGGTAGAAACGCGCCGCTGGCTGGTCGGGATCGCGCGCGAGCACCTGCCCGAACGCTTCGATCGCCTCCGGGGTCACCATCCCGTCGGCGGCGAAGACGATGGCCTCGCCGAGCCCGGCGGTGATCTCCGGGTCGCCGTCGGAGAGCATGGCAGCGTGGCGAAATGCGATCACCGCAGCCTCGCGGCGGCCGACCTCGCGGTACGACTGGGCGAGCAGGAGCCAGCTCTCGAGGTCGTTGGGGTTGGTCTCGAGGCGTCGGACGAGGCGCTCGATCATCTCCTCGAGCGGGCCGGCCTCGGTCCTCGCCACCGCGGGCGCGACCTGCTCGCGTGCGGCGAAGGGCCGGCCTTCGAGCCCGGGCGACCCGAGGGCGAGATAGAGGCTGCCGGCCGCGAGCGGCAGGACCACGGCGATGGTGAGCGCGGTGGCGACGCGCTGGGAAGCCGGCCGCCGTTCTTCGCCCTTGGCGTCAGGGTCCGCGGCGGCTGCCAGCATCCGTCGCTGGATCTCGCGCTCCGCCTGCTCCCGCTGGTCGGGCGTCACCAGACCCCGGTCCAGGTCGCTCGCCAGCTCCTTGAGCTGGTTGCGGTAGATCTCGAGGTCGTAAGACCGACGCGGCGCGCTCCCCCTGGCCGGCCGTAGCAGGGGCGCCAAGAGGAAGAGCAGGGCCGCGGCCGTCATCAGGCCGAGGATGAAAAACAGCAGCATCGCGCCTCAGTCGTCGCGGAGCAGCGCCTCGACCCGGCGGCGCTCCTCCGGGTCAAGCGGTGCCCCCGCCGTCTCCGGCCGGCGTCTCTGTCGGCGGTAGTACGCCAGCACCCCCGCCGCCGCGAGCGCGAGGACGGCGAAGGGCGCGAGCCACAGCGCGTAGGTCTTGGCCTTGAAGGGCGGCTTCAGAAGAACGAAGTCGCCATAGCGTGCCACGATGTAAGCCTTCACTTCCTCGTCGGTGTCGCCGGCGACCACCCGTTCACGGACCAGAAGGCGGAGGTCCTTCGCGAGGTCCGCGTTCGAATCGTCGATGGACTGGTTCTGGCAGACGAGGCAGCGGAGGCTCTTGCTGATGCTCCGCGCGCGCTCCTCAAGGACCGGGTCGTCGAGGGCCTCGCCGGGCGTGATCGCCAAGGCCGGCAGTCCTGTGCTGGCGAGCAGAGCGCTCAAGAGGGCCGCTTTGAGCGGCGTCATGAGCGAACGGCGTGCGCGCATCGGCCGGTCCTCACTCCGCGGCCGAGGCTGCCGCCACAGCCGCCCGCCGTGCCCGCCGCGCCGGGGCGCCCACTCGGTGGCGGCGGTCGCTAAGGCTCACCGCGCCGCCGAACGCCATGATCACGGCGCCCACCCACAGCCAGGGAACCAGGGGGTTGTGGTAGAGCCGGGTCGCCCAGCCGCCTTCGCCGTCAGGGTCGCCGATCACGGCGTAAAGATCGGCGAACCAAGTCGTGTGGATCGCCGCCTCCGTCGTCGTCTGCTCCTCGACCGGGAAGAAGCGCCTCTCAGGCAAAAGGTGGGCGACTGGCCGGCCGTCGCGGGTGACCACGAACGCCCCGCGCTGGGCGGCGTAATTCGGGCCTGGCACCTCCTCGACTCCCTGGAAGAGGAACGTGTAACCGGCGACATCGACCTCGTCGCCCGGGCGCATCACCTGGAGACGTTCGGTCTGCCCCGCTGACGAGGCCGTGATCCCGGCGACGACGACGGCGACACCGGTGTGCGCGATCGACATTCCGTAGGCGGCGCGCGGGAGGTGACGCGCGCGCCGCCAGCTTTCCCTGAGCGGCACCCTGAGCAGCTTGAGCCGCTCGGCGAAGTCCACGAGCACGCCTGTGAACAGCCAGGCGGCGAGCCCGAGCCCCAGTGCCGGGCCCGGCGAGCTACCGGCGGCTAGTGCCCAGCTTAAGAGCGCCACGACCGCCGCCACGGCGAAGGCGACCTTGAGCCGGACGAGGACTCCCGGAAGGTCGCCTCGCTTCCAGGGCAGCGTCGGCCCAATGGCAACCGCGACGAGAAGCGGTACCATGATTGGCACGAAGGTGGCTTCGAAGTAGGGCGGCCCGACGGAAACCTTCCCCTCGCCCAGGGCGTCGAGGAACAAGGGATAGAGGGTGCCGATGAGGACCGTCGCGCAGGCCGTCGTGAGGAGAAGGTTGTTGAGCACCAGGCTTCCTTCCCGCGAGATGGGGGCGAACAGGCCCTCCGACTTGAGGGCGGGGGCGCGCACCGCGTACAGGGTCAGCGAGCCCCCGATCGCGACCACCAGTAGCCCCAGAATGAAGAGCCCGCGCGTGGGGTCGCTGGCGAAGGCGTGGACCGAGATCAAGACGCCCGAGCGCACCAGGAAGGTGCCCATGAGGCTCAGCGAGAAGGCCATGATCGCCAGCAGGATCGTCCAGCTTTTGAGCGCGTTGCGCTTCTCGCACACGATCGCCGAGTGTAAGAGCGCAGTGCCGGCGAGCCACGGCATGAACGAGGCGTTCTCGACCGGGTCCCAGAACCACCAGCCGCCCCAGCCGAGCTCGTAGTACGCCCACCAGCTTCCAAGCGCGATGCCTACGGTGAGGGAGCACCAGGCCGCGAGGGTCCAGGGCCTCACCCAGCGCGCCCAGGCGGCGTCGACGCGGCCCTCAATGAGCGCCGCGACCGCGAAGGCAAAGGCCATCGAGAAGCCTACATAGCCGAGGTAAAGGAAGGGCGGATGGAAGGAGAGCGCCGGATCCTGGAGGATCGGGTTGAGCCCTTGCCCGTCCGTCGGCGCCGGGTCGAGCCTCAGGAAGGGATTGGAGGTCGCAAGCGTCAACAAGAGGAAGCCCGACGCGATGAGCCCCTGGACGGCGAGCACCCGGGCGCGGAAGGCTGGCGGCAGGTTGTCGCCAAGGAAGGCCACCGCGAGGCCGAAGACGGTGAGGATGAGCACCCACAGCACGAGCGACCCCTCATGGTTCGACCACACCCCCGCGATCTTGTAGAGGAGCGGCTTGGCCGAATGGGAGTTCTGGGCGACGTTTGCCACGCTGAAGTCGGAGACGAGGTAGGCATGCATGAGGCTCAAGAACGCCGTCAAGGTGAACAGGAACTGGGCGGCGCTAGCCGACGGGGCCAGGGCGATCCAGGCGCTGTTGCCTCGATGCGCCCCAATCAGCGGCACCGTGCCCTGAATGAGCGCCGTGAACAGCGCAAGGATGAGAGCGTAATGGCCGATCTCGGCGATCATGGCGAGGAGGGCCCCCTCCATTGCCCGGACTTCTTCAGGGCCTCGGCGACCTCGGGCGGCATGTAGCTTTCGTCGTGCTTCGCCAACACCCTGGTCGCGACGAAGACTCCGGCCGGGGTGAGCCGGCCTTCGGCTACCACGCCCTGGCCCTCCCCGAACAAGTCAGGAAGGATGCCTTTGTACGAGACGCGAATGGCGTGGGACAAGTCGGTGACCTGAAACTCGACGGTGAGCCCGTCACCCACCCGTCTGACGCTGTTCTCCTCCACGAGCCCGCCGAGCCGAAAGGTGCGGCCCGTGGGAACACCGTCCTCGACGACGTCGGTGGGGGAGTAGAAGAAGAGCAGGTTCTCCTCGAAGGCGGAGAGGACCAGGGTCGCGACCCCGGCCAGCGCGACCATGCCGGCGACGAGGAAGGCAAGCCGCCTGTGCTTACGCTTCATCCTCGCGCTCCTCGTCCCCGGCAGTCGCGGTTTCCGCCTCCTCCAAGGCCTTGAGCGCCCTCTCGCGGGCCGCAAGCGACCGGCGGCTCGCGACGAGCAGAAGGATCATGACGACCGCCGTGATCGCGAAGGCGGGCCAGACAAAGGCGGCATAGCCGCCCATGTCGAGGAACGTGATGATTGACTCCACGGCCTCGCTCGTCACGAAAGTGGGCACGGCCGGCTAGGGCCGCCCGGCAACAGCGGGCCATCGCGGCGATGGCCCGCGCATACGGTATGTCCCTCAAGCCTTATATAGGAACTCTATCCTATGGGCACGGGAACTCGGCCAAAGCCGACGTCACGAGACCCTGGGTGGCCGGCCAACCCTGCTTGTCGGTGTTGGTTCGCGCCCACTTGATGAAGGCCCAGCGAATGAGGTCCAGACGGTTCGCCCCTTCCGGGAAGCAAACTTCGGGTAGCCTGCTCTGGGCCGAGAAGTGGAAATAGGCGTCGGTGAAACCCCGAATGTACTGCTCGCAATTGACCTCGAACGCCTCGCCCCACCGGGAGTCGGAATCGCCTTCGAAGCACGGTGAAAGCAGATCCTGGACCGTGTAATCGGTGTATTCGATCGCCGCGGCGTTTTTGGTCGGCGAAAGCAACACCCCGGCGCACAACGCCACCGCCACCGACAGGCAGATAATGTCGATTATCCTACCGCTCCTCATCCTGTTGCCCCATTCCTTTGCGCGCTCGGCCGTTGCGGCCTACTCCGATCGGGAACCTGCATACGCGCGCAGCGCCCGGTTCATCACGGCTCTGTGCGCCTCGTTGGTGAGCCAGCCAGGCTCCGCAACCTTGCTCCACAGGTCCTCGTTGGCCATCTCCTGATGGCACCCCATGCAGAGCCAGGTGCGCTCCATCTTCTCCCGCATCGCCGCCGGCAGGGGTCCGGCGAGCGGCCAGTGCGAACCGACGCTGACCAGTTGCCGATTGTCGCGGGTCACGATCTGCGAGAGATCAAAGGTGAGGTTGGGGACCGGCTGTGACTGCATCTGGGTCCTGCCGGGGATGATCTCACCCATCGCGGTTCGCAGATCGACGACGAGTCCCTCATCATATCCTCGCAGGAAGCGACCGTCCTCGATCCCATAGCCGAGGGACTTGGGATTGTTGTGGCAACTTTCGCATGCGCGCGCTTTGCGCCCGGCGGTGTGCGGCTGCACGGCCGCGTGATCGAGGCCCGGACCCTCGGGAGTCTCCCAAATCACGTTATGGGCGACGGTGTTGCCGTCCTTGTCGATGACGGTCGTCACCACCTGGCAGCCCGGCATCATCGGGCTCACCCGGCCCTCGCCGTTGATGCCCAGAATGGGCGTCTCCCAGCGGAGGTACGAGCGCGTCTCGTAAACCTTGCCAGGGCCTGTGAGCCCGTTCGTGCCGAGCGCGGCATCCGCCGTCAGACCGTTGGGCTGCCGCGCGTTGGCGTTGAGAATCCAGTCGACGTCGACCTTCGCCTCGGAGTAGTCGACCGTGATGTGGCAGCCATAGCACTGGGGCGCCCAGTCGGCGTGGCAGGCGTAACACTCGAGGCTGTCCATGTGCTTGGCGACGCTCGTCATGGCGACCTTGCCTTGCAGTTCCCGCCAGCTGTCGTCGAGCGCGATCTGTTTCAGCACTGGGACCTCGAAATCGAGGCCGGAGGCCGAGTGGAGGATGACCTTGTCGCTCCGCTTAACCACGTTCCCGAATGGATTGCCACGGGCGGTCAACAGGTAGCCGTCCTCGGGGTCATACTCGGTCGCGAAGTACATGAAGTCGGGAAGCTCGTCGGTCAGGCCGCGCGGTGTCTCGTCCATCGGCTGCTGGAACTCTTCGCCGTAGCCGAGCGGCAGCTCCCACGGGAACTTGTCGGTCGAGCCGTGGCAGTCGGCGCACTCGATCTCGACCTGTGCGAGCGTCGTGCCGAAGATGTTGCCGTCGCCGTGCATGTCGATCGAGGTATGGCAGTCCTGGCACAAGAGGCCGCCGCGCGGATTGCCCGGCCGGCTTTCAAGCTGGTGGTGCAGGTCGTCCTTGATGAACAGGTACCTCTTCGTGTGCAGCGCGGGCTGCTTGGCGCCCATGGTGTCGTAGGGGCTCCCATAGGGGAACTCCATGATGCCCTGATAGCTGACCCCGATCCGCTTGCCACGGTTGTGGCAGGTGTTGCAGGTCTCGGTCGGGATGCCTGAGTACGTCACCCCGTTCACCGTCACCTTGGACTTGCGGGTCGCCTGCATGCGGTGAACCAAGAGGTGTCCGGGCTGGTCCTTGTTGATGGTCGGGTCGCCCCCTTCGTAGAAGCCTTCGTTGCTGAACGGCACGTGGCAGGCGGAGCACCCGCTTCCGCGGTAGTCGCCGCGCTTCTCGCGGCCGGTGACCCCGACATGGCAGCGCTGGCACTGCTGGCGCGAGTACGTGATCCCGGCCAGGTTCGGGTGGTTCGTGACCTCGTTCACGTCTACATCTGGAACCTGTGTGAGTTCGCTCGGCATCTGGTCGGGGTGGGCGGCGATGAAGTTGACCATATAGGCCTTGTAGGCGTCCGTTCCCACGGCAGGCTCGGGGCCATCTTCATCCTTCAGGTCATAGTTGCCCCAGACCGCCTTCATGTCGCTCTGCACGCCCCACGACCAAAAGTTGCCCTGAAGCTTGCCGGCCTCGGTGTTCATGAGGGCCTTGGTGAGCCACTCGGCATAGCCGTCATGGCAGCCTGACTGGGCGCAGGTGTTCTTGGCGATCCACAGACTGCCGGGGTCAGGGTAAAAGAGTTGCGGGCCGTCGGTAGCGATCAGCTCCTTCGGTGCGCCCTCATGCGCTGCCTCCTTGGTCGTAGCCGCGGGATCACCGCCGTGGCAGATAACGCAGCCGCCCGGGTCGCCGTAGTCGGCCCCCATGACCTCGATAGCCTCGATCATCGGGCCGTCGGTGAACCTCTCGATGCCTTCGTGACAGGAGAGACAGCCCTTCTCCTTTGCCAGTTCCGCCGAAACCGTATCGAGCTCCGCGGCCCACGCCGTCGAGACCGGCGCGGCAAGCAGGCCGACCAATGCCAGATTTCCTATCTTCACGGCGCCCCCTCGTCGTAGCGATGCACTTGCGTGCGGATGGTTGGCTGCGACGAGGCTCCCCTAGACTCCCGGCTTGAATTTGTCAAATTCTCACACCGGTCTACGCGCCCGAGATTGACCTAGGTCAATTGTTTCTTGTCGGCGGGGTCGCCATGAGAGGCTCTGCAATCTCTCGCAGGGTCGGGTCCGTTCAGAGCCCGCGGTCACGCGTCTCGAGCTCCGGGCCCGTCGCCGTTCTTTGCGCCGCCGAGGGGACCGCTGCCTGGCTGTGAGGGCGGCGGTCGAAGGTGCAGGGTGCGCTCATGGTCGTGATCGCCGTTCAAACACTTTCGGCGTCGAACGACGGTTTTGTTGAGTGTGTCGAGGCCTAATGCCTCTGGGCCAGGCTAACCCTAGCTCAGTGATCGTCTGGCTCTTGGCGCGGCGTTCCGCCAGAGACGAGACGGGGCTCCCGAGCTCGGGAGACCCGTCGCTTGGCGGTTAGGCCGCCCGGGCGCGCGCCGGCCAGAGCCCGTCCAGCCCGCGACGGGCCGGCTCGGCGTCGGCGGACACATGCCTCGCCGACGCGGTGGCTCCCGCCGCGGGGACGGGCATTTCGGACGTGGCCTCGCGCGTCGAACCTTGGTCTTGGACGTTCGTGGTGATCAGCGGCGTGATTGCCAACCAGCCGAGCGGGCCGAGAAACGTTCCGAAGGCGAAGGGATCGAACTTCATTTGGGGGCCTCCTTGGCTGCGGTGCGTTCTCCCGACGAGATCGCCTTGTGCTCGGCCCGTTTTTACTGAGCGCGCGTGAAGGTGCCGTTGTGCGCTCCGTGAAAAACGCGTGGCTATGTGAAGGCGCCGTTGTTCCGGCCGTGAAAAATGCGTTAAAAGAGACGGGCTCGTCGCTCGCTCCCCGGTGGCAAGGGAGGCGCGGGCGGGTGCTGGAGCGATGGCCTCATTAGAGATCACTCTCCTCGGCGGCTTCGAGGCCCGACTTAAGTCGGGGCCGA
>JBHICW010000049.1:0-11869 GCA_046759785.1 Alphaproteobacteria bacterium | reverse complement strand
GTCGAGAACAGCAACTACCTCGTCATGACAGACCGCGCGCCCTTTATCCTCACCCTTTACGAGAGGCGGGCGGCGCGCGAAGACCTGCCGTTTTTCCTGGGGCTCATGGAACACCTCGCCGCGCGGGGGGTGCCTTGCCCGACGCCGATCCGCGCGCGCGACGGCAACGCGCTGAGGAAACTCTGCGGCCGGCCGGCGGCCGTGGTTTCGTTCCTGAAGGGCGTGTGGCCGCGCCGTGTGACCCCCGAACATTGTGCCGCGCTGGGCGCAGCGATGGCCCACATGCACCTCGCCGGGGCCGACTTCACCATGCGCCGGAGCAACGCCCTCTCGGTCGACGGATGGCGCCCGCTCTTCGAGGCCGCGAAGTCTAGGGCGGACAAGGTGATCGAGGGGCTCGGTGCGGAACTCGCCGCGGAGCTCGATTTCCTTGAGTCCCGTTGGCCCGACGGCCTGGCCGAAGGGGTCATCCACGCCGACTTGTTTCCCGACAACGTGTTCTTCGAGGGCGGGCGGCTCAGCGGGCTTATCGACTTCTACTTCGCCTGCAACGACCACTTCGCCTACGACCTCGCAATCTGCCTCAACGCCTGGTGCTTCGAGTACGACCGAGAATTCAACATCACGAAGGCTCGGCACATGCTGTCGGCCTACCGAAGGGTGCGGCCCTTCTCCGCCGTGGAACTGGAGGCCCTTCCGCTGCTTGCCCGCGGGGCCGCGCTTCGCTTCCTGCTCACCCGCCTCTTCGACTGGCTCAACCAGGTGGAAGGCGTGTTGGTGAAACCGAAGCATCCGCTCGAATATCTCCGCAAGCTCCGCTTCCACAGGACGGTCAAGGGACCGGCGGCTTATGGGCTCGAGTGACGCGGTGGCGGCGACGGCGGCGAAGGTGGTGAAGATCCACACCGACGGCGCCTGCGCAGGCAACCCGGGCCCCGGCGGCTGGGGCGCCGTGCTCCGCTTCCGCCAGCATCGGCGGGAGCTATGGGGCGGCAAGTCCAACACGACCAACAACCGGATGGAACTCTTGGCCACGATTCGGGCGCTCGAGGCCCTGAAACGCCCGGCCAAGGTTCGTCTCCACACGGACAGCGCCTACGTGAAGGGGGGCATCACCCGCTGGATCCACCGCTGGAAGGCGAACGGGTGGCGGACCGCCAAGCGCAAAGCGGTCAAGAACGCCGACCTATGGCGCCGGCTTGATCAGGCCCTCGCTCCGCACGACGTGGAGTGGTGCTGGGTCAAGGGCCACGCCGGCGACCCGGGCAACGAGCGTGCCGACGCGCTCGCGCGCCGGGGCATGGCGCCTTATGTCACGAGCGCCGGGAGTTCGGCCCCGGGCCCAGCGACGCCCGGCAAAAAGGAGTAGAGCCCGCCCGCCTGGGCGGGCGGCCACGCCAGCCGAACCACGCCCTCGGGCCGCCCCGACCGCGGCCGCGCAGGCGACGTCAGGCCTGCTTCAGCAGGGACCCGGCGTCGCTCACTTTGAGCCCGCCGCCTGCCTCGATATTGAGGGTCTTGACGACCCCGTCCTCCACGATCATCGAGAAGCGCTTCGACCGCAAGCCCATGCCGAAGGCCTGGAAATCGGCCTCGAGACCCAGCTTGCGCGTGAACTCCCCGTTCCCGTCGGCGAGCATCACCACCTTGTCGCCCACCTTCTGGTCCCGGCCCCACGCGTCCATGACGAAGGCGTCGTTGACCGCCACGCAGGCGATCATGTCAATCCCCTTGGCCGCGAGCGCGTCGGCGTGCTCGACGAATCCCGGACAGTGCTGGCCTGAGCAGGTAGGGGTGAAGGCACCGGGCAGCCCGAACATCGCCACTCGCCTGCCGGCGAAAATCTCGTCGGTGGTTACCTTCGCGGGCCCGTCCGACGCCATGCGGTGGAGCGTGGCGGAGGGAACCCTATCACCCACTTTGATCGTCATGCCTATCGTTCCCATCTTGCGATCCAGCGTTCCCTAGCACGGACCGGCTCCCAGCGAAACACCAAGCGCGCCGGGCCACGGGTGAGCCGCTCGCCGCGGATCGCATCAGAGCGAGCGACCAAGGATTGGGTTGTCAGGCCCCGATAAAGTTGCCATCATTGACTTCACCTTCTCCTTCGACGGTGCGAGGCCAATGGACACCGAATCCCTATATCTCGAGGGACAGATGCTCGTGGCGATGCCGCAGATGAGCGACCCCCGCTTCGCGCGCACGGTGATCTACCTCTGCGCCCACAGCGCCGAAGGCGCGATGGGCTTGGTCGTCAACAAGGCGGTCGAGTCGCTCACCTTCCCCGATCTGTTGCGCCAGCTCAGCATCGACATCAGCCCTCGCAAGGAGGGGACCAAGGTGCATTTCGGCGGGCCCGTGGAGACCGGGCGCGGGTTCGTCCTCCACTCCGACGACTACGTCCAGGACGCCACCTTGCTCATTAAGAAGGGCATCGCACTGACCGCGACGGTGGACGTCCTGCGCGCCATCGCCAGCGGGCGCGGTCCGCGGCGCAGCCTGCTCGCGCTCGGCTACGCGGGCTGGGCGCCGGGCCAGTTGGACGCAGAGATCCAGGCGAACGGCTGGCTTACCTGCGCCCCCGACGAGGAGCTGATCTTCAGCGACGAACTCGGGACGAAGTGGGAGAAGGCCGTCGCCAAGATCGGCATCGATCCTGCCATGCTGTCGGGCGACTCAGGTCACGCCTGACTCGTCATCAACCCGCCAGAGCCTTCGCCGTCCGGCGCCAGAAATTCCTGTCGCAGAGCGCGCCCTCTCTCCCGCGAGGCAGGGCGCGGGGTGGGGGTGTCGGTCTGCGCCTCCCCCTGTGAAGACGGGGGCACCGGTCCGACCACGGCGCGACGTGAGGGGGTAGCGGAGTCCCGCAGTTCTCCGCTTGCGCTGGCCGATTGAGAGAAGGAGACGGCGGCCGGGAATCCTTGGCATCCCCCCGGCCTTCGCCGGACTCGTCCTCGCCTCGGCGAGACCGGAACCCGGGAGAGATCCGGCGCCTGTCGGCGCAAGACGGCCTTGCGGTCTTCTCTTCGAGGGACCGCGGGCCGGGCTCAAAGCCTTGAGCCCGGTGGTCCCGCCGAGCTCAAGGCCGCGGAAGCGTCAGGCCACCAGCCTGCGTCACCCGGCCACGGAGAGGTCGGCCGCGCGGCGCTCTTCCCCGGGGGAAGGACCGCGAACCTGGAGCCCGGCCCGGTAGTCGTTCGCGAGTAGGGCAAAGAGCACGTGGTCGTGCCAGACCCCGTTGATCCTGAGGTATTCCCGCGCATAGCCCTCTTCCTGGAAGCCGAGCTTCTTGAGGAGCCCCTGGCTCGCGACGTTGGTGGGCAGACAGGCCGCCTCGACACGGTTGAGACCGAGCGTGTCGAAAATGAAAGGCAGGAGGCAGGTAAGCGCCTCCGTCATATAACCCTGGCGGACGTAAGGCTCGCCGGTCCAGTAGCCCAGGCTGCAGGACATAGCGACCCCGCGGCGCACGTCGGCGATGGTGACGCCGCCCAAGAGGGCGTCGTCCTTCTTCCGGAAGATGAAGAAGCCGTAGCCGTGGTCGTCGCGGGACTCGACCGCCTGTTGACGAACCCGGCGCAGGAAGGCCCGACGGGTCAAGGTGTCATTCGGCCAGGTCGGCTCCCAGGGGGCAAGAAAGTCGCGAGAGATGGCGCGCAGGTTCGCCCAGGCGCGCCAATCCCGATAGCGCGGCGGCCTCAAGTACAGCCGCGGCGCATGCACGACCGCTGCGGGCCCAGAGGCGCCGGGTCGGAAGAAGCCGAACACGGTCCGCCTCCTCAGGTGTGGAACCGCGCGGCGAGCTGCTCGTAGGGCTCCACCCCGCCGATCGGCCCGATGGCGGCCACGGTGGGCTTGCCTTCCACGAGACGAAGGGCCACCCGTCTGAGCGCCGCCGTGTCCACCGCCTCGACCTTCTCGATAATCTCGGCCGGCGGGATCGGGCGGCCAAAGACTTGCATCTGGCGGCCGATCTGCTCGCAGCGGGCAGAGGAGCTTTCGAGCGACATCAAGAGCCCTGCCTTGAGCTGGTTGCGCGCCCGCTCGAGCTCCTGCTCGTCAACGCCGTCGGCGACCTTCACGATCTCGTCCGAAATCACGCCGACGAGCTCCCGCGCCTGCGCGGCGCCGCAACCCGCATAGACGCCAAAGAGCCCGCCGTCGACATAGGTGGAGGTGAAGGAGTACACCGCATAGGCGAGCCCGCGCTTCTCACGCACCTCCTGGAACAGTCGGGACGACATCCCGCCGCCCAGCGCAGTCGCAAGAACGTGGGATGGGTAGTAGTCCGGGTGGTCGTAGGCGACGCCGTCGAAGCCGATGACGAGGTGGACTTGCTCAAGCTCGCGGGCCTCACGGACGTCCCCGCCCCCATAGACGGCCGGAGTCGTGTTCACCTCACAGTGTCGGGGAAGCGAATCGAAGTGCCGCTCCGCCAGCGCGAACAGAGACTCGTGGTCCACCCGGCCGGCGGCGACGAGCACCATCCTGTCGGCGCTGTAGTGGTGGCTCATGTAAGCCTCGAGCTGTTCCCGCGACATGCCGGCGACGCCCTCGGGCCTGCCGAGGATCGAGCGTCCCATGGGCTGCTCGGGGTAGGCGGCCGCCTGGAAGAAGTCGAAGACCAGGTCGTCGGGTGTGTCGTTAAGCTGGGCAATCTCCTGGACCACGACGGCCCGCTCGCGCGCCAGCTCCTCCTCGTCGAAGGTGGCGTGCTGGAGAATATCCGCAATGAGGTCGACGGCCAGCGGCACGTCCTCCTTCAGCACCCGCGCCACATAGGCGGTGTGCTCGCGCGAGGTACAGGCGTTGAGGTGCCCGCCGACCGCCTCGATCTCCTCTGCGATCGCCTGGGCGCTGCGGCGCTCGGTCCCCTTGAACGCCATGTGCTCGAGGAGGTGGGACAGGCCGTCCTGCTCGGGGGCTTCGTGGCGGGCGCCGGCCTCGACCCACACCCCCAGCGAAGCGGTCTCCACGTCGGGCATGACGTCACTAACCACGCGCATACCGTTGGGAAGGGTCGTCACCGTAGTCGTCATTTGAGGCGGCCCAGGCTATCGCTTCGCTGTCGTCGCCCGCAGGAAAGCTTGCACGGCACCCAGGTCGTTTGGCAAGACCTCATAGCGCTCGGGTCGCTCATAAAGGTCCGAAAGCTGCGGCGGAAGGGCGGGCCGAAGGCCAGTCGCCCGGGCGACCGCCTCGGGGAACTTGGCCGGATGCGCCGTCGCCAAGACGACCATCGGGGCGCTGCCGTCGCGTCCGACCGCACGCGCCGCGGCGACCCCCACGGCGGTGTGAGGGTCGATGGCCTCCCCCACCTCCCGGTACACCGCCCTGATCGTCGCCACCGTCTCGTCGTCGTCGACCCGCCGGCTCGCAAACAACCGCTTGAGCTCGGCGAGGTCAGGCTCGTCCACCTGGAAGCCACCCTCTTCACCCAGCCGTCGCATCAGCCGGGTCACAGCGCCGCTGTCCCGCACCAACGATTCGTACAGCAGGCGCTCGAAGTTGCTCGCGACCTGGATATCCATGGCTGGGCTCAGGGTCGGGTGGACGGTCCCCACCCGGTACTCGCCACTGACGAAGAACCGGGCCAGGATGTCGTTGCGGTTGGTGGCCACGATGAACCGCTTCACGGGGAGCCCCATGGCCCGCGCCGCATAGCCCGCGAAGACGTCGCCGAAGTTACCGGTGGGCACCGAGAAGGCCACCGCGCGCTCCGGAGCGCCCAGCGCGAGGGCCGCGGCGAAGTAGTAGACCACCTGGGCCATCACCCGGGCCCAGTTCATCGAGTTGAACGCCGCCAGGGTCATCTCCTGGCGAAACGTCGCGTCCGCGAAGAGGGCCTTTACCAGAGCCTGACAGTCGTCGAAGGTGCCCTCGATCGCGAGGTTGTGGATGTTCGGGCTCGACACCGTCGTCATTTGGCGCCGCTGCACCTCCGAGATGCGCCCCTTCGGATGGAGGATGAACACCTCCATGCCGGGCCGGTCCCTCAAGCCGGCGATGGCTGCGGAGCCGGTGTCCCCCGAGGTCGCCCCGACCACGGTCACGCGCATGCCGCGCCGGGCGAGGACATGGTCGAGAAGGCGGGCGAGGAGCTGGAGCGGAAAGTCCTTGAAGGCAAGTGTCGGCCCGTGGAAGAGCTCGAGAAGCCATTCGTCGGTCCCGATCTGCTTGAGTGGCGCCACCGCGGCGTGGCCGAAGACCGCGTACGCCTCCCTGACGAGCCGGGCGAAGGACCCTCTGTCCAAGGCGCCGTTCACAAAGGGCGCCATCAGCCGCTCGGCGAGCTCCGCGTAAGGGAGGCCGGCGAGCCGGCGCACCTCGTCCGGAGACAGACGCGGCCAGGCCGCAGGCACGTAAAGCCCCCCGTCCGGCGCCACGCCGGCCAAGAGCACGTCCTCGAAATCAAGCGCGGGGGACTGCCCCCGCGTACTCACATAGTCCAACGGATCTCCTGAGGCCGCGGGCGAGGCGCGGACGCGATCAAAGCAACCGGGCGCTAGACTAGCGAGCGGGCCCGGTGCGAACAAGCGTCGGTCGTGGCGCTTGCCCTCTCCACGCCGCGTCCCCGGGCCGCCGTCAAGAGGAAAGGCTCCCCCTGGCGGGGCCACCATGCGGGGGCGCCGGGCAGGATCCTCAGGTCCCCGAAACGGCCCCCGCCGTGACGCGGCTCCGCCGGGAAACATTCCCCCACCGCACGATGAACCGGTACCGCCCTGCGGCATCGGCGCGAGCCCGAGGGCGGGACACCGTAGGCCGGACGAACGGCCCGGCCTCAGCCGAGATAGCGGGCCTTGAGATGGGCCTTGAAGGCCTCCGTGCCGAGGGGCTGGCCGGTGGCGCCGCGCACGATCTCCACCGTCGACAGGGACGAGGCCAGTCCGTGGACGTGGCGGGCGAGCCAGGCACGAAGCGGCGCGAAGTCGCCGTCGGCGATGGCGGCAAGGAGGCCCGGCTCATCCCGCGTCGCCGCGGCGAACAGCTGGGCTGCGATGAGAGCGCCCAGGGTGTAGGTGGGAAAGTAACCGAACTCCCCTTCGGCCCAGTGGATGTCCTGAAGGCAGCCTTCGCGGTCGTCCTTCGGCGCCAACCCTAAAAGGTCCATCATGCCCTCGCGCCAGGCAGCCGGCAGATCGTCCACCTCGACCTTGTTGGCGATCAAGGCCTGCTCGAGCCGGTAGCGCAAGAGAATGTGGGCCGGGTACGTCACCTCGTCGGCGTCCACCCGAATCGGCCCCGGCTTCACCTGCGTGTATAGACGAAACAGGTTCTCAGGCTCCCAAGCCGGCCCCGCGCGAGAAAAGGCCTCGCGCATGAGCGGCGCGGCGAAGGTCATGAACTCCAGGCTGCGGCACGCCTGCATCTCGATGAGCAAGGACTGGCTTTCGTGGACGCTCATGCTCCGTGCCCCGCCCACCGGCTGGTGGCGCCAGCGGGCGGGAAGCCCCCGGTCGTAGAGCGCGTGTCCCGTCTCGTGGAGCACGGCCATGACCGCCTGGAGGGCGTCGTCCTCCCGATAGCGGGTCGTGATCCGCACGTCCTCCGGGGTCCCGCCGCAGAACGGGTGCCGGCTAACGTCCAGGCGGCCGTGATCGAAGTCGAAGCCTAAGGCCTTCATGAGGCAGACGCACAGGGCGCGCTGGGCGGCGACGGGGAACGGTCCGTCGAGGGGCAGGGGCGGTCCCCGACGTCGCTCACGATCCAGCACCTCCGGCAGGAGGCCGGTGAGAAACGCCGCGAGATCGTCGAACAGGGGGTCGATGTCGGCGGCGCGCGCCCCGGGCTCGTAAGCGTCCAGAAGGGCGTCGTACGGCGCACAGCCGAAGACCTGAGCCTTGCGCTCGGCAACGTCACGCACGAGGTCCAGCACCTCTTTGAGCGCCGGCACGAGGCCGGCGAAGTCGTCCTCCTCCTTCGCCCGCCGCCAGCGCATCTCAGAGGCAGTGGTAGCCCTCGCCAGGGCTTCGACCAGCGTCTTGTCCACGGCGCTGGCGTGGCGCCATCGCCGCCCCATCTCGGCGAGGTTGGCTATCTCCCAGGGATCGAGCCCGTCCGCCTCGGACTTCGCACGATCAATGAGTTCGCCCACGGCCGCATCCGCGAGAAGGTCGTGGCGGACGCCTTCGAGGGTCGCGATCTGTTCCGCCCGCGCCGCGGCGCCCCCCGCCGGCATCATGGTGTGGCTGTCCCATGAAAGCAGGCCGGCCACGGCCTCGAGGCGCGACAGCCTCGCGAATCGCCGCTCTAGTTCCCGATAGGCCGCGCCCATTCGTCACTCAGGTCCGCCGTCGCCGCGACAGCACGAAGATGACGGCGAGCGCCGCTCCAAGGGCACCTCGAGCAAGCCCGCGAACAGCCGTCCCGCGCCGCAGCGCGGGCAACGCGAACCCAGCCCGGCCTTGAGGACAGGGATCGGGGGAAAGACGGTCTCGTTCATGCGACCGCTACGCGGCTCCCCAATTCCCTCCGTTCCACCAGTAGATGGAGGTGAACAGGAACAGCCACACCACGTCGACGAAGTGCCAGTACCAGGCCGCCGCCTCGAAGCCGAAGTGGTGGTCCGGCTTGAAATGCCCCTTGTACAGCCGCCATAGGCACACCGTGAGGAAGCAGGTCCCGACGATGACGTGGAAGCCGTGGAATCCGGTGGCCATGAAGAAGGTGGTCCCGTAGATCCCACCCCGGAACGAGAACGGAGCGTGCGCGTACTCCATGGCCTGGAGCGAGGTGAAGGCGATGCCGAGCACGATGGTGAGAGTGAGGGCCTGGAGCGCCAGCCGGCGGTTGTCCTCGCGGATCTCGTGGTGGGCCCAGGTCACCGTCGCACCGGAGCTCAGGAGAATAAGAGTGTTGAGGAACGGCACGTCCCAGGGGTCGAAGGTCTCCACGCCCGCGGGCGGCCACACCCCGCCCATCTGCTCCACCGGGAACAGGCTGGCGTTGAAGTAGGCCCAGAACCAGGCGACGAAGAACATGACCTCGGAAGTGATGAACAGGCCCATCCCGTAGCGCAGGCCGACCTGCACCACCGGCGTATGCCGGCCCTCGAACGTCGCCTCGCGGACGACGTCGCGCCACCAGCCGAACATCGTGCCCAGCACCATCAGGACCCCGATGGCGAAGACGACCCAGGTCACCTCGTGCATGAGCAGGATGCCGCCGCCGGCCAAGACCAGCGCGGAGAGCGCCCCCACGATGGGCCAGGGGCTCGGATCGACGAGGTGGTAGTCGTGTCCTTTGGCGCGTGCTTCGGCCATGCCCTTGGCTCCGTGTCGAAACTGCTTTCCGTTTAGGGCATGTCCGTCCACGACCGTGTCCCGATTGCCGACGGCGCCTCTTGGCCGGCCACGCTCACCTCCACCGGCGCCTCAAGCGCCGTGTCGCCTTCCACCTTGAAGAAGGTGTAGGAGAGGGTGATCGTCTTGACCTCCCTCACGTTCGACCCATCGAGGATGGCCGGGTCGACGAAGAAGGAAACCGGCATCTCGACCCGCTCGCCGGGCTCGAGCCGTTGCTCTGTGAAGCAGAAGCACTCGATCTTGTTGAAGTAAACCCCCGCCTTCTGGGGAGTCACGTTGAAGGTGGCGGTGCCCACGATCGCCTCGTCGGTCGGGTTCTCGGCGATGAATGTGGCGAGCCCCGTCTCGCCCAACCGGAGGGACATCGACCGCCGGGCCGGACGGAAGCGCCAGGGCATGCCCTTCCCGACGTCGGCGTTGAAGCGCACGGTGACCGTGTGATCCACCACCGTCGTCGGCGTCTCGGCGGCCACCTGGGTGGTCCCGCCGTAGCCCGTGACCTGACAGAAAAGGCGGTAGAGGGGTACGGCGCCGTAGTAGGTCAGCCCCAGCATGCCGACCACGGGGCCAAAGAGCACCAGCGCCGTCGTCGTCTTCCTGAGCCCAAGCCCCGCCATCGTCAGGACCCGCCGCCGAATCTCACGATCGTCACGATGAAGAACAGCACGACCAGCGCCAACAGAACGCCTGCCAGCGCGAGGTTCCGCGACCGCCACCGCCTGTGCATCTCGCCGGATCGCATGTCAGGCTTCGAAGGTGAGTCCGCGGTCGGCGAAGAGGAGGACGAACACGGCGGCGAGGTAAAGGATCGAGAAGGCGAATAGTCGCCGTGGGGCGCCGCGGCTCGAACCGCGACGGAGATCCCAGGCGAGGACCACGAAGACCACCCCGAGTGCGGACGCGCCGAGGGCATAAACCGACCCTGCAAGCCCGACGGCGATGGGAGCGAGCGAGACCGGAACGAGCGCCATCGTGTACAGCAGGATTTGGCTCTGGGTGCGCTCCGGGCCCGCGACCACGGGAAGCATGGGCACCCCTGCCTTAGCATACTCGCCCGCCCGCTCCAGCGACAGCGCCCAGAAGTGCGGCGGAGTCCACACGAAGATGATCGCGAACATGACGAGGGGAGCAAGATCCACTTGGCCCGTCACCGCGGCCCACCCGATCACCGGCGCCAGCGCGCCGGCCGCCCCGCCGATGACGATGTTCTGAGGCGTGCGCCGCTTCAGCCACACGGTGTAGACGAAGACGTAGAACGCGATGGCGAGGGCCAAGAGCGCCGCCGCCATGAGGTTGACGGCAAGTCCCATCATCGTCACGGCGCCCACCGCGAGCATGACGCCAAAGGCCAGCGCCGCCCCCGGCTCCATTCGCCCCGCCGGCAGGGGCCGACGCCGGGTGCGGGCCATCACCGCATCGATGTCCCGTTCGTACCACATGTTGATGGCGCCCGCGGCCCCGGCCCCTACGGCGACGCACAGAACCGCCGTAAACGCCAGGACAGGGTGCAGCGCACCGGGGGCCAGGGACATCCCCACCAGCGTCGTCAAGACCACCAGCGCCACCACCCGCGGCTTCAACAGGGCCAGGTAATCGCTCACCCGCGCGCCGGTGGGTTGAGCGACGCCCTGGGCTGCGCCTGCGGTGTCAACCGACATTCCCCAGATAACCTTCAATCCCATGGACATAGTACCGACATGGCACCCCCTGGGGTAACTGTATTTCTCCTGCAGCCATCCTATGGCCTGATCTTGGCGGGTTGACCGCGTTTGGGAGGCCATTTGACCAGATTTTCCGCCATCCAGACACAGCTCTCCTGTCATTTTCACCTTGCCACCCGTCGTCGCAGTCGTCATATTTTAGCGGGTCCGGCTCGGTAGTACGCCAAGGGCGGCCGGTCGAAAGATGGGCCGGCCTTCCACCGGGCGAGTGTGGAGGAACGTTTCCTCACCAAGGGGAGACGGGGAAATGACCAGCGAACCAGTGCGGGAAGCGGTAGGCGTCTTCCCGGACGAAGCATCCCTGCGGCCTGCGGTCGACGAGCCGCTGATATCGGGTTTCGACAGGTCCAACATCCGTGTCGTTGCCGGTCGCCGCTTGGTCGAACGCAAGTTCGGCGCCATGTATGACGACGCAGCAGACCTGGACGACGAGCCGGAAGCACCGTTCACTGCGTATGTCGATCGTGACTCGCGGACCGAGGCGAAAGCCGTCGTTGGGGGCGGCCTCGCTTACTTGGGCGCAGTTGGAGCCGCCGGCGCGGTGGTCGTGTCCGGCGGCACGCTTGAGGCCACGGTCGGAGGAGCCGCTATCGCCAGCGGCGTCGGCGGGCTCATTGGCGGCGTGTCCCATGATATGAGTTTCATGAACAAGATCGGGCTGTAAGGCGCATTAAAGAGTCAGTTCCTTTGCATTCATGTCTGTAGCTTTTAAAAGTAAGGATGAATAAGGGATGGTTTTTGCACTCGCACTGGTTTTAGTAGCCGTTGGCTCTGTCGTATTTCACTTCCTGAGCCCGTGGTGGTGGACGCCCATTGCCTCGAATTGGGGTTACATCGATGACA
>JBHICW010000048.1:0-12013 GCA_046759785.1 Alphaproteobacteria bacterium | reverse complement strand
CGCGGCGAGCGCGAGGTACGGGTTGGCGTCCGCGCCCGCGACCCGGTGCTCGATCCGCTTGTCCTTGCCGGGCGCGCCGATCACGCGCAGCGCCACGGTGCGGTTCTCCACCCCCCAGCTCGGCGCTAGGGGCGCGTACGAGCCGGGCTGGAAGCGCCGGTAGGCGTTGGCGTTCGGCGCGAAGATGGCCATCGCCGCGGGCATGGTGGCCTTGAGGCCGGCGACGGCGTGGCGCAAGCGCTCGCTGCCCGTTCGCGTGCCGTCGTCGAAGACGTTGCGGCCGTCCCGGTCCAACAGGCTCAGGTGGACGTGGAGCCCGTTTCCCGCAAGCTCCGCGAAGGGCTTGGACATGAAGGTCGCGATCATCCCGTGCCGCGCCGCCACGCCCTTGACCGCGCGCTTCAACAGGGCCGCGTGGTCGGCGGCCCGCACCGGCTCGCCCTGGTGGGCGAGGTTGATCTCGAACTGCCCGGGCGCGTACTCCGCCGTGGCCACGTCGGCGGGAATGCCTTGGACTCGGCACGCCTCCATGATCTCCCCAATCACGGGGGCGAAGGCGTCGAGGTCGCCCATCCCATAGACCTGGGTCGCGCTAGGCCGGGTGGCGCCCAGCGGCGCCACCGCCGGCTCGGGTTCGGCCGCCGCCGCCTTGGCGGCGTCGACGAGGTAAAACTCGAGCTCGAGCGCCGCCACCGGTTTGAGCCCCAGCTCCTCGAGGCGGCCGGCACCGCGCGCGAGCACGTGGCGCGGGTCCAGCGGGTAGGGGCTCATGTCGTCATCGTACATGCTGAGGAGCACTTGGGCGGCCGGTCGCTCGGCCCAGGGGACGGGGACCAGCGTGCCGGCGACCGGCCGACAGGCGTAATCGGGGTCGCCGTCGACGAGGCCGAGCCCGGTCGCGTCCACGTTCTGGCCGGTGACGTCCAACGCGTAGGTCGATCCGGGCAAGCGGAAGGCGCCGGCGAAGACCTTGGCCAGCGCGCCGACCTCCAGGCGCTTGCCCCGCATCATGCCGCACATGTCAGGGACGACCGCGTCGACGGCGCGGACCTCGGGATGGGCCGCGAGGAAGGCCCGGAAGCCGTCGTCCGTGACGGGCGCCGCGAGCGCTCCCGCGGCGAAGAAATCATTGGGCTCGACCGCGCCGCCCGTGGCCTCGACGATCCGACGCATGACCCGCGCCCGGGGCAGGCGCTTGCCCGAGAGGTAACGGCTCATCGACGCCTCCGCGACTCCTACCTTTTCGGCAAAGTCGGACGCGGAGATGCCCTGGTTTGTGAGATATTCGGCGAGTTTCACGGCGCTCTTCTACCGAAACGGTAGAAACCCGTCAAGCCATCTGCCTTTTCGGAACAAGGCCTCGACGCCTCGCCGAGAAACGGGGCGGAAAAAATCCCGCCTCCGAGGCGGGCCCTATGACCGCGCCTGGCTCCTCAGCTCAGAGGGCCGATTCGACCCACTCGTAGAGCTTGCTTTTCGGCAGCGATCCCAGCTTGGTGGCGGCCACCTGGCCGTTCTTGAACAGCATCAGCGTAGGGATGCCGCGCACCCCGTACTTCGAGGGGGTGGCGGGGTTGTCGTCGATGTTGAGCTTGGCGATGCTGAGGCGGGTCTCGAGGTCGCGGGCCAGCTCCTCGAGCAGGGGCGCGATCTGCTTGCACGGGCTGCACCATTCGGCCCAGAAGTCGACCAGGACAGGCTCCTGCGCCTTGACGACGTCGGTCTCGAATGTCTCGTCGCTGACGTGGGATATGGCCATGGTCGTGCCCCTCTTGGCCACGGCCGGTTGGCTCCCGAGGCCCTTCGTGCGGCCAACTGTACGGGTAGGGTCGGGGACCGTCAAGGCGCGTGGGCGGCAAGGCTGGTATGAGAAAGAGGCATGAGAAGCGGGCCTTCGGTCCACAACAGGGCGCAGCGCACCGGCCGGTCGGGGTAGATCTCGGAGAGGACGGCGCGGTAAGCGGCCATCTGCTTGAGGTAGGCCGGGGGCACCTCGGCCTCCGAGGGGGGTGGCGGCCGGTTGGTCTTGAAGTCGACGATGAGGACCGCGTCGTCGTCGACGACCAGGCGGTCGACCTGGCCCGCGATCACGACGTCGCCGACTCGCCCGATCACGGGGACCTCGGCCCGGCTCGAGGGGCCGAAGAGCGGGGCGAAGCGCGGGTCGCCGAGGATGGCAAGCACGCGCTCCGCGAGGGCCGCCTGCGTCCCTGGGTCGAGGCCGTGGCCACGGTGGGCGAGCAACCGCCGGCACGCCTCGGCGCGGGCCTCGGGCGCGACCTCGGGCAGGAGCTCGATCAGCCGGTGGACGAGGCGACCCCTTGAGCCCGGGGCGCGGTCGCCGGCGCCGGCGAGCGGCGAGCCTGCCGGCGGTTCGGCGGCCGCCGGCCGCGAGGGGGCGAGGGGCCGCGGCGGCGTCGGCTCCGCGGGCGCCGGAGTGCGCGCGAACGCGGGCAGCTCGGGGGGCAGTGGCAACAGGCCGGGTGGCCCCGCTTTCCACTCCGGCGGCGCCTCCTGGCGGCCTGCGAGACGCAGGCCACGCCCCGACCAGCCGCCCGGCCAGCCGTCGGCCGCGGCGGCGGTGCAATCGAAGTCGAAGGTTTCGGCCACGTCCTTAAGGGCATCGGTCACAAGCCGGTACCAGCAATCCTCGGGCTCCGTCTTCGAGCCCCGCCACCCGCAGATATAAAGCCGGTCCTCGGCCCGGGTCAGCGCGACATAAAGGAGGCGCCGGTACTCCTGCCTTTCACGCGTCTCCTTCGCTTGTCGCGTCGCCCGGCAGCTCGCCTCTTCGAGGTCGCGGCGGGGTGCCCACAGCAAGGCGCCGCCGTCCTCCTGGTGCCACAGGATCTGTGGCCCCGGGGGCCGTGGCACCTGCATCGTGTCGGGCAGGACCACGATCGGCGCTTGCAGGCCCTTGGCGCCATGCACGGTCATCACCCGCACCTCGTCGCGCCCCTGTTCCATGTCGCGCTTGACCTCCGCTTCGCCGGCGGCGAGCCAGTGGAGAAAGCCCTGGAGCGAGGGTGGGTGGACGCGTTCGTAGGCGAGGGCGAGCGACAGGAACTCGTCGATGGGGTCGCCGGCCTCCATGCCGAGGCGGTGGAGGAGCGCGGCGCGGCCGCTCTGCGCCTCGGCGTGGGCAGGGGGCGCGCCGAGCAGCTCGCTGTAGAACTCGAACGGCGGGACGTAATCGGCGCGGGCGAGCACGGCGGCGAGGTAGTCGTGGGCGCGGGCGAACGCGTCGTGCTCGCGGCGGCGCCGTTCCAGCGTGCGCCACAGGCGTTCGTCCCCGCGGTCGTGGGCAAGGGCGAATAAAGCCTCCTCGTCGAGCCCGACCAGCGGCCCTTTCAGGACCGTCGCCAATGTGAGGTCGTCCTCGGGCAAAAACAGAAACTGGCCCAGGGCGACGAGGTCCATCACCGCGATCTGGTCGGTCAGCACCATGCGGTCGGCGCCAGCGACCGGAACGTTCAGGCGCTTCAGTTCGCGCACCAACAGATCGGCAAGGGGGGCGCGGCGGCGCAGCAGCACCATCACGTCGCCGGGGCGGATGGGTCGGTCCTGGGAGTCGAGCCTCTTTCCTTGGTCCAGCCACCGGTGCATGGTGCGGGCGATTTGGACAGCGAGGCGGTGGGGCGGGTCGTCAATCCCCGTCCGCTCCACGGGTGGCTCCCACGGGCGGCGGCGATCGGCCTTGGCCCGCACCACCGGCGGCCAGACCTCGACCAAGCCGGCCTGGCCTTTGCGGTGGGCCTCGTGCGCGATGGCGCCGACCGCGAATGCAACGCCGTCACGGGCGACGTCCTGGGCGAAGATCCGGTCGACGGCCGTTAACACCGCCTCGGTGGAGCGGAACGAGAGCCCCAGCTCCTTGTCGCCCCAGCTCCGCCCGGCCGCCCGCACTCGGTGGCGGCAATAGGCGCGCATTCGCTCCAATTCTTGAAGGTCGGCGCCCTGGAAACTGAAGATCGACTGCTTCTCGTCGCCGACGAAGAACACCGTGCGTGGGGTCTCGCGCGCCCCCTCGCCGGCAAAGAACTCTTCCGCCAGCGCGGCGATCACCTGCCATTGCTCGGGGCTGGTGTCTTGGGCCTCGTCGAGAAGGATGTGATCGAGCCCGCCGTCGAGCTTGTAGAGTACCCAGGCGGCGGCGCCCGTGCGCCCGAGCAGGCGGCTGGTGTGGAGGATCAGATCGTCGTAGTCGAGCCGGGCGCGCGTCCGCTTCCGTCGCTCGTATTCGCCGAGCAAGGCGTCGCCGAGGCGGAGCAGCCCCGCCGTCGCCCTGGCGACGGTGATCGCCTTGCGCCGCTCGATCACCGGGACAAGCCGCGCCCGTTCCAATCGCAGCGTTTCCTCCGCCGCAGGGTCGAGGGCGTGCACCGCCTTTGTAGCCAGCGTCTTGCGCGGCCCGCCGTCGGCGGTGAAGAACGCCCCCAGATAGGCCTCGAAACGGGCGGCGCGCCTGGTCGGATCGGCGAGCCAGGCGGTGATCCGGGCGGCACGCTCACGGTCGGCGTCGGACCCGCTATCGAGGGCGCGGCAGGCGGTGCGCAGCGCCGCGGCGTCAAAGCTGGTTTCGGCGCAGGCCCCGGCGAGCACAGCCTCGACCGTGTCGCCGGGGGCCACGCCGAGAAGGCGGTCGGTGGCGGCGATCAGACCGTCGACGCCGCCGTGGCGGTCGAGCAACGCCCGCAGGCGGCCGCGCGCCTGGCTCAGTTCGCCCATCAGCGTGGCGAAGGCGGTTTCCTGAAGACGGCTGGTGACCTCGGCCAGCGCCTCCGCCAACGCCACGTCCGTGCCCCGGCTCGCGCTTTCCAGCACCGCGTCGCGGGCGGCGGCGAGCCTCTCAGCGGCGGTGCGCTCGTCGATCACCTCGAAGTGGGGCGCGATCCCTGCCTCGAGCGGGAAGCGCCTCAAGAGCGATTGGCAGAAGGCGTGGATCGTCATGATCTTCAGGCCGCCGGGAACATCGAGGGTTTCGGCGAACAGGCGGCGGGCGCGGCTCCTGAGCGCGTCGTCGGGTTTCTCGCCCGTCAAGACATGAAGGACGGCCTCGAGCTCGCCCTCGGAGCTGACCGCCCACACGCCGAGCTGTCGCTCGATTCTGAGCGCCATCTCGGCCGCGGCGGCGTTGGTGAAGGTGAGGCAGAGAATGCGGCCCGGAGGCGTGCCCGCGACCAGGAGCCTGAGCACGCGGTCGGTCAGCACCTTGGTCTTGCCGGTCCCCGCCGAGGCGGCGACCCAGGCCGAGAGCGACGGATCGGCGGCGGCCTGCTGCTGCGAGGTGGCGCTCGGCGCGGGCGAAGAGGGGGACGGGCGGGTGGCGGCCATCACGGCGTCACCCTTTCTCGCCCGCCGTCGACCACTCCTTGATCCGCGCCAGATGGGCATAGTCGCTGAAGCGCGGCGCCACATCCGGCTGCGGGCACGCCACGTACGACGTTGCGGGATCGTCGAAGCGGGCGATGAGATCCTTCAGGCCGCGGCCCGCTCGCTCGGCCATGTCGGCCGGATCGTCCTTGAGCGGTTTGACCTCCCCCGGTGGTTCGCCGCCGGTCAACCGCCAGTGCGCGAGCTCGGCCACCGCCGCTGCAGGCACGCCTTCGAATCCGTCGGCCGCCGCCATCAGGGCCTCGAGCGGCAGCTGCGGGGCGTAGCCGTCCTTGATGTCGGCAACCTTCGGTAGGGCGCCGGTCTTGTAGTCGATGACGACCAGGCGGCCATCGGCCCGCCGCTCGATGCGGTCGGCCTGGGCAGTCAGCGTGAACGAGCCCGCCGGACCCTCCACCACCAGCCCCCCTTGCACCTCGCTCGCCACCGCGGCGAGGCCGGCCCGGCGGGCGCGCTCCTGTTCGATGAACCACCAAGCGATCCGCTCGAAGCGCGGCCACCAGAACACCCACACGCCGGGCCGGTCGACGGTCTCGGCGAAGGCCCGGCGGCCGCAATCCAGCAGGCGGTCGTAGGCGTCGTCGGGTAGCGCGCCTGGACAGGAGCGCACAAACCTGTCGAGGGCGTCATGGATGATGCTCCCGTACTCGGCGGCGCCGGGATCGGCATCGACCGGGTCGAGGGCCTTGAGGCCGAGGATGTGGCGGGCATAGATGGCATAGGGGTCGCGCATCCAGGTCTCGACCTGGGTCACGGACAGCTTCCGTGGCCGCACCGCGAGTGGCGGATTCGGCGCCGGCGGCCCGGCGGGTTCGACGCGATTGGGGCGGTCGAGCAGCATCTGCCAGCCGAGCAAGTCGCGGGCAGCGCCGCCGGCGGGCCACTCCGGGCTCGTCCGGCTGAGCAGGTTGTCGAGCCGGAGCAGCCAGCGCGCCGGGACCGTGGGCATCCCCTCCACCTTGTCTGCCCGGGTCAGCACCACGCTGGGCGCGCACGCGCACTGGACGAAGTCGTGGGCGGCGAGGCCGATCCGCCGCTCCGGCGAGGGGAGGCCGAATTCGGCGCGCATCGGGCGGCTGAGCCAGGGGTCGGCGGCCGGCTCCGGCGGCCAGCTCCCCTCGTTCAAGCCGCCGAGAATCATGATGTCGGCGCTCTGCAGACGGGCCTCCAGCGGGCCCCAGATCTGAAGGCGCGGGTGCCGCCCGAAGCGCGGCCTGACGACCCGGCCCGCCATCAGCGCGTCGATGAGCGCCGGGTACGCGTCGCCGCCGATCGGGGCCATCGCCGGGGCCGCTTCGAGAAGCGCGGCGACGAAGGCGGCCACGGCTTCACCCGCCTCGCCCGCCCACAGCCGCTCCGCTCCAGGCTCGGAGCGGCTGGTGGCGAGTTCTTCGGCGAAGGCGACATGGGCGCGCACCAGGCTGTCGACAGTTTTGGCGCTGCCCTCCGCGAGGCGGGCGAACGGGGCCGCGGCTTTGCGCAGGCGGGCGAGCCACGGCGACAGCGCCCGACCGCCCTTGCCCGTGGCCGCCTTGAGCGCCTTCTCGAGCCCCGCGAAGCCTTCGCCGGGCCGGGGACCCCTGAGCACGGCCCGCTCAAAGGCACGGACGCGGCCCCGGAAGGCGCCCGGCGTCATCCCGCCGGCGGCGAGCGGATGCTTGAGGGCGGCGAGCAAGGTGACCGGTGCGGCGTGCTCGACGACGAGCGCGGCGGTGAGGCGCAGGAAGGTGCCCGGGACGGTGTCGGCGAGCGGCTGCCCCGCCGAGTCATCGACCTCGATCCCCCAGCGCCTGAGCTCCGCCGCCACCCTGCGGGCGAGGCTGCGGTCACGGGTCACAAGGGCCGCCGTGCGGCCCTCTTCGTCCAGCGCCTCGCGCATCCTGAGGGCGATGACGCCGGCCTCCTGCTGGGGGCCGGGGGCGTCGATCCGGGTGAGCCCATCGAGAGCCTCCTTCGGCGGCGCCTTGAGGTCGCGCCAGGCGTCGGTCGTTGCCGCCGGTCTCAGCGCCTCGGCCAGGAACCGCGCCCGGGCCGGGTGGGCGAAGCCGAGGCTTGCCCCTTCGGGGAGCGGCCACGCCTTCACCTCGCCGCGGTCGACCTCCAGACGCTCTAGGAGTCGCTTCAGGGCGTACTGCGGGTGGGTTTCGTCCAGGCTTTGCCAGGTCGCGTCGTCCGCCTCGTGGTCGAGGCCGGGGAGCACCACCTCGCCCTTGGGCAGGGTCGCGATCACGGCCAGGAGGTCGGCGGTCGCCGGAACCGTGCCGGTGGAGCCCGCGGCGACCACCGGGTCGGCGGGAGGACGGGTGCGCCAGCGGCGGGCCAGCGCCGCAAGCGCACGGTTGCGGCGTTCTGCCGGGTCGACCAGTTCCTGCTCCGCCAGGATGGCCGGCCAGTGCTCGGTGACGATCTTGAGGAATCTGAGCGTCGCCTGCCAGTGCTCGGCGTAGTCCTCAGGCACGAGCTTGGCCAAAGCGTCGAACCCAAGCCGCTCGGTCTCGACTTGGTCGATGAGCCGTGCGAACTCCGCCGCCAGGCGCGCCGCCTGGTCGGCGGTCGCCGCCCCCGCCTCGCCCCACTTGAGGATCAGGCGGGTGAGCAGAAGCTGGCGCCTCATCGGCGAGATCGCCGGCGGCAGGTCGGCGTTCTCCGCCGTCTCGCCGGCCTCGTCGTCGAGGACGATGTCCTCGTCACCGAGGTCCCCGAGCGGCCGCATCCGCGGAAGGATCAGCGCCTGGCCCCCGCGTTGCCTGAGAAAAGCCTCGCGTACGCTGCGGCACGCCCGGCGGGTGGGGAGAAGGATCGTGACGCGGGCGAGGGCCAGAGGCTCGCCCCCGTCCCGCTCGAGCAAGCCGGCCGCGAGGGCGTCCACGAAAGGGACGCCCGGCGGGATCGTCCACACCTTGCCTTGAGGCCCTTCACCCATGCGTGGCGCTCTCGCTCGCATGGAGCCGGCGGGCCTCGGCGAGAGCGGCCGGGGTGCCGACGTGGAACCAGTCCCCCGCGTGCACCAGCCCGTAGAGCCGTTCTGCCCGCGCGGCCCGGTCGTAGAGAAGGTTCAAGGAAAACTTCCCCCCGGGGCAGCCCGTGAACAGTTCGGGCCGGAGCATCTGGAGCCCGGCGAAGACGTTGGGGGCTACCTCATCACCGGCCCGGCGACGCAGGCGGCCGTCCGGTTCCAGGAAGAAGTCGCCCGGGCCCTCGTACCCGCGGGCGCGGGCGCGGGGGACGAGGACGAGGAGCGCGTCCATCGCGCGTTCGTCCCAGCGGGCTGCGAGGCGCGCCAGCGCGTTGTCCTTGCGATCGCGCCAGAGGACGTCCGCGTTGGCGACGAAGAACGGCCGCTCGCCCAACGCCTTAAGCGCACCGGCGACGCCGCCGCCCGTGTCGAGGGGCTCGGCCTCGCGCGAGATCACGATGCGGGGGGTGCGCCTCGTCTTCAGGTGGCGTTCGAGCATGGACCCGTAGCCTGAGAGATTGACGACCGCCTGTTCGACCCCGGCTGCGGCCAGGCGGTCGAGGGCGTCGTCGATGAGGGCCTTGCCGCCAACCTCGATCAGGGGCTTCGGCCGCTTGTCCGTGAGCGGCCGCATACGCTCGCCGCGTCCAGCGGCGAGCACCATGGCCATCCTCGGGGCGGCGGCGGTGAGGTCGCTCACCGCGGCCGGCCCCTCAGCCCGGGCGGGATCGTCGCGTCGAGCCAGCGCCTCACGGGCTCGACCGCCGGGTGGGCGAGGTCACGGGCAAGGTGTCCCCACACTCTGGGCAGGTAGTCGAGGTAAACCGGCTTGTGGTCGCGCTCATAGAGCCGCGTGAAGATCCCGATGATCTTGCAGTTGCGCTGCGCCCCGAGCACGGCGTAGGCGGTGTGGAACGTGTCGGGGTCGAGCTCCGGGAGCGCCGCGAGGTAGCGGGCGATCATCGCCGAGGTGGTCGCCGCCGCCACGTCCCGCCGGGCGTCCTCGAGAAGGGAGACGAGGTCGTAGGCGAGCGGCCCGATGAGGGCGTCCTGGAAGTCGAGGAGCCCGACTCGGCGCACCCCCTGGCGCCGGGGCAGCCACAGGAGGTTGTCGGCGTGATAGTCGCGGAGCACGATCCGGTCAGGGACCCTCCGCGCGAGAGGCAGCACCTCGTACCAGGCCGCCTCGTAGGCCCGTCGCGCGGCCTCGGGCGTAGGCCGGCCTTCGAGCGCGGGGAGGAACCAGTCGACGAGCAGGTCGGCCTCTTCCAGGAACGCGGCGTCGTCGTAGGGCGGGAGCTCGAGCCTCGCGTCCCGACGGTGGAGGTCGATGAGCAAGTCGACGGCCGCGGCGTACAGGCTCTTCTCGTCGGCGCCATCCGGAATGATGCGGGTGTACAGGTCGTCACCGAGGTCCTCGAGGAGAAGGAGGCCGGCCGCCGCATCCTCGGCGAGGATCCCCGGGGCGCTGTAACCCTGGGCGTACAGGTGGCGCGCGACCTTGATGAAGGGACCCACGTCCTCGTGCGCGGGCGGGGCGTCCATGAGCACCGCCCGTCGGCCTCCGTCGACTAGCCCCTGGTAGCGCCGGAACGACGCGTCGCCCGCCAGCGGCTTGCGGCGTGCGCCCGCCCAGCCGTGGGCGGCAAGGAAGGCGTCGATGTCGGCGTCGCGGTCACCCATCCGAGGCCACCTTGGCGAGGCGCGACGTCCAGTTCCCGCGGGCGGTGAGGCGCGCGCGCCGCTCCTCCTCCCGATCTCCGTGGAAGAGGGCCACCTCCAGCCGGTCGCGGGGCAAGAGGTCGCCCAGCCGCTCCGGCCACTCGACGAGGCAGATCCCGTCGGCGAGGGCGTCCTCGAACCCGAGCTCCACCGTCTCCTCGGGCCGGTCGAGGCGGAAGAGGTCGAAGTGCCAGACCCTGACGGTGCCGAGATCGTAGCCCTGGACCAGCGTGAAGGCCGGGCTGGGCACCTCCCCGCGATCGCCCAGGGCGTTGAGAAAGGCGCGGGCAAGCGTCGTCTTGCCCGCGCCCAGGTCGCCGCTCAAGCCGATCATGTCGCCCGGCCGGGCGGCGCGCGCCAGCCGTCGGGCCAGGCGCGCGGTCGCGTCCAGGTCCTTAAGCCTGAGCTCCGCGCGCGACGACCCGGTTGCCTCAGCCGCCATGGCTCCGTTATGTAGCCTCAGCCGGGCGACCTCCGCAACCAAAGCCGGCAGGGCGCATGGGCTTGCGCCGGACGGGCGGTGTTCTCATGTTGGGGGGCTTTTTCGCGCCTCCTTCGATCCTATAGAGCGGCCGTGTCAGGGACGGCGTATGCCACCGATATCGTGATCGTCGGGGCAGGCCCCGCCGGCCTCTTCGCCAACGGCGACATCGCCGACTCGCCCGGGAAGCTCAAGCTGATCCTTGCGGGCTTCTCGGAGGCGGCGATGGCGGCACACGCCATCTTCCCCCTCGTCCGTCCGGAGGAGGCCCTCCACTTCGAGTCCTCGACGACCAAGGGGGTGCCGGGCCGCTCTTAAGCCGCGGACGGCGTCATTGGAGGCCGCGTACGGCGCCCTGCGCGCCGCCGGCCCCCGCCCGTTCAGTAGCGGTAATAGTCCGGCTTGAAGGGCCCGTCCGCCCTGAGGCCCAGATACTTGGCCTGCTTCCCAGTCAGCCGGGTCAGGCGCGCACCCACCTTCTCGAGGTGAAGGGCCGCGACCTTCTCGTCCAGGTGTTTCGGCAGCACGTAGACCTTTTTTTCGTGCTTGTCGTAGTTCATCCACAGCTCGATCTGCGCCAGCACCTGGTTGGTGAACGAGGCGCTCATCACGAAGCTCGGGTGCCCGGTGGCGCAGCCCAGGTTCACCAGCCGGCCCTTGGCCAGCACGATGAGGCGCTTGCCGTCCGGGAACTCGACCTCGTCGACCTCCGGCTTCACCTCGATCCAGTTGAGGTTCCTGAGCGCGTCGACCTGGATCTCGCTGTCGAAGTGGCCGATGTTGCACAGGATGGCGCGATCCTTCATCCGCCGCATGTGCTCGAGCGTGATGACGTCGACGTTCCCGGTCGCGGTGACGAAGATGTCGCCGATGGGGGCGGCGTCATTCATGGTGACGACCTCGAGGCCCTCCATCGCCGCCTGAAGGGCACAGATCGGGTCGATCTCGGTGATGACCACGCGGGCGCCCTGACCGCGCAGGCTCTGCGCACAGCCCTTCCCCACGTCGCCATAGCCCGCGACGACCGCGACCTTGCCTGCAAGCATCACGTCGGTGGCCCGCTTGATCCCGTCGATCAGGCTCTCGCGGCAACCGTAGAGGTTGTCGAACTTCGACTTGGTCACGGAACCGTTGACGTCGATCGCCGGGACCAGCAGCGTGCCGGCCGTCTCCATCTCATAGAGCCGGCGCACCCCGGTGGTGGTCTCTTCCGAGAGCCCGCGCACGTCCTTCATGAGGTCGGGAAACTTCTCGTGCATCATGCGCGTGAGGTCGCCGCCGTCGTCGAGCAGCATGTTGGGCCGCCAGCCGTCCGGGCCCAGGATCGTACGCTCGATGCACCAGTCGTACTCCTCCTCCGTTTCGCCCTTCCACGCGAAGACGGGCACCCCGCGCGCCGCGATCGCCGCCGCCGCGTGGTTCTGGGTCGAGAAGATGTTGCACGAGCTCCAGCGCACCGT
>JBHICW010000047.1:0-12201 GCA_046759785.1 Alphaproteobacteria bacterium | reverse complement strand
GCGAGGGCGGCCGCACCGTCGGCGCCGGCGTCGTCGCCCAGATCGTGGAGTAGCCGCGCGGAAGGCCACGGCTGAAGTGGCGCTAGCCCGCATGCGCGAGTTTGCACCCGGACCGCGAGGCCGGTCGCGTGTACCGGCCGCAGACCCGGTCCGGGGCCGTGACGGAAGGAGTGTAGCTCAAATGGTAGAGCACCGGTCTCCAAAACCGGGGGCTGGGGGTTCGAGTCCCTCCACTCCTGCCACCCTTCCGGTGATCGCCGCAACCCATGACGGCCCGGCGTAGCAAGGGCCGGTGCCGTGAGCGTCGCAGGCCAGCGGGTCCCCACCCTCATCGTTGGCGTCGCGCGGGCCGCTTGAGGCGCAGAGCATTTGGATAACTTTCTTGGGTAAGACGTCGCCCGCTGAATTCGTCCGCCAGGTGCGGCAGGAGACCGGCAAGGTCACTTGGCCCACCCGCAAGGAGACGATCATCACCACCGCCATGGTGATGGTGATGGTGATCCTGGTGGCGTTGTTCTTCTTCGCGATCGACCAGGTCTTCGCGTTCGGCGTGAAGTTGATCCTGGGAATTGGGGGCTGATCACGTGGCCCAGCGCTGGTACATCATCCACGTCTACTCGGGTTTCGAGAAGAAGGTCGCCCAGTCCATCCGTGAGCAGGCGACGGCCCAGGGCTTTGACGACCTGTTCGAGGAGGTGCTCGTCCCGGCCGAGGAGGTCGTGCAGATGCGCCGCGGCCAGAAGGTCGCGGCCGAAAGGCGGTTCTTCCCCGGTTACGTGCTCGCCAAGATGGAGATGACGGACGATTCCTATCACCTCGTCAAGCGCACGCCGAAGGTGACAGGGTTCCTCGGCGGGGGCGGCCAGCCGGTGCCCATCTCCAACGCCGAGGCTGAGCGCGTCCTTTACCAAGTGAAGCAAGGGGTGGAGCGGCCGAAGCCCTCCATCACCTTCGAGGTGGGCGAAACCGTGCGCGTGTGTGACGGACCCTTCACCTCGTTCAACGGCCTCGTCCAAGACGTCGACGAGGAGAAGGCGCGGCTCAAGGTGGCGGTGTACATCTTCGGCCGGCCGACCCCGGTGGAACTCGAATATGCGCAGGTAGAGAAAGTATAGCCGCAGGCCGCACGGCGCCGGCGCGGTTTGCGCAAGGCCGGCGCGTCCGCCGCGTGCCCCGGCGCCGGCCGGAGGGCTCCGAGACGATAGGATGGCGAAAAAGGTCGTAGGCTACATTCGGTTACAGGTGCCGGCGGGGCAGGCCAACCCTTCGCCTCCCGTCGGCCCCGCGCTCGGCCAACGCGGCCTCAACATCATGGCGTTCTGCAAGGCCTTCAACGCCGCCACTCAGGACTTGGAGGCGGGCGTCCCGGTGCCGGTCGTCATCACGGCCTACGCCGACCGAAGCTTTACCTTCGTGACCAAGACGCCCCCGGCCAGCTACTACCTCAAGAAGGCGGCCGGGCTCGAAAAAGGCTCCGAGACGCCCGGCCGGGAGGTGAAGGCGAACCTCACCATCGCGCAGATCCGCGAAATCGCCGAGAACAAGATGCCGGATCTCAACGCCAACGACATCGAGGGAGCCTGCCGGATCCTCATCGGCTCCGCCCGATCGATGGGGATCGAGGTTACGGAGTAAGGCGATGGCCAAGACGGGCAAACGGCTGAGCAAGGCCCGAGAGGATCTGGAGCCCGGCAAGGCCTATCCTCTGCCGGAGGCGGTGCGGCTCGTGAAGGAGCGGGCGACCGCGAAGTTGGACGAGACGATCGAGATCGCGCTCAACCTGGGCGTCGACCCGCGTCACGCCGACCAGATGGTCCGCGGCGTCGTGGACCTGCCCCACGGCACCGGCAAGTCCGTGCGCGTGGCCGTGTTCGCTAAGGGCTCGATGGGCGAGGAAGCCAGAGAGGCCGGCGCCGACCTCGTCGGCGCCGAGGACTTGGCCGACCGCGTGCGCAAAGGCGAAATCGACTTCGACCGGTGCGTCGCCACCCCCGACATGATGCCGGTTGTGGGCAAGCTCGGGAAGATTCTTGGGCCCAGGGGGCTGATGCCCAACCCCAAGCTCGGGACCGTGACCGACAAGGTGGCCCAGGCGGTGAAGGCGGCCAAGGCGGGTCAGGTGCAGTTCCGCGTGGAGAAGGCGGGGATCGTTCACGCAGGGGTCGGCAAGGCGCGTTTCAGGGAGGAGCAGTTGGTGGACAATGTTCGCGCCTTCGTGGCGGCGTTGAATAGAGCGAAGCCCAGCGGTGCGAAGGGGACGTATCTGAGGAAAGTGTCGCTGAGCTCCACCATGGGCCCGGGCGTCCGGGTCGAGACAGGGAGCTTGGTCGGCGCATGAGCGCGCGGGCCGGGCAAGGGTCACGGGCCGTCAGCCGGTTGGCCGGCGGCCGCGAGGGGAGCCGGGCGCAACCCGGTCGTCCCTCCTGTCCGCGACTCGAGGTGCCGACGCAAACGCGTCGCGGCGGGTCGAACGCGAGGCCGCCCGTACAGACGGGAGCGGCTACCGGGGTGCGCGCCGGCGGGCGCGCCGGATCGGCGGCTTGAATGTCCGGGACCGGAAGGAACGGCCCCGGTGGGTCCACCGGCGAGGGTTCCATCCCCCAGGGACACGGGCGGGCGTCGGTCCGTCCGGGGCGTCCCGGGGACCGGAGGAGGTAAGTGGACCGAGCGGAGAAAGAGCGGATCGTCGCCGCGCTCCACCAGATCTTGGAGGATGCGGCGCTGGTGATCGTCACCCGCCATACGGGCATGACGACGGCGGAGGCCAGCGATCTCCGGCGCCGGATGCGCGAGGCGGGGGCCACGTTCCGCGTGACGAAGAACCGCTTGGCCCGTCTCGCCATCGCGGACACGCCGTACAGCGCGCTCGCGTCCCTCTTTACGGGCCCGACCGCCATCGCCTATTCGGACGATCTGTTCGCCGCGGCCAAGGTGGCGGTCGACTTCGCGGCGAGGAGCGGCAAGATCGTGATCCTGGGCGGCGCGCTCCGGGAAACCATGCTCGACGCGAAGGGCGTCGAGGCCCTGGCCAACATGCCCTCGCTCGATGAACTCAGGGGCAAGCTGGTGGGTCTGCTCCAGGGCCCCGTGGTCCGGCTTGTCGGCGTCCTCGGCGCGCCAGCGGGCCACTTGGCTTGGGTCCTCGGCGCTTACGCGGGGCAAGGCGAGGAGGCCGCCTGAGCCCTGCAGCCGTTTTGCAACGACTTACGAAAGGCAAGGAGTGACTGATGGCTGATCTGGCCAAGCTCGCAGACGAACTCTCGGCGCTCACGGTTTTGGAAGCGGCCGAACTCAGCAAGATGCTGGAAGAGAAGTGGGGCGTTTCGGCCGCCGCACCGGTGGCCGTCGCCGCTGTCCCCGGGGTCGCTCCCGGGGCCGAGGCCGAAGCGGCCGAGGAGAAGGTCGAGTTCACGGTGGTGCTCGCCGCGATCGGCGATAAGAAGATCAACGTGATCAAGGAAGTGCGGGCCATCACCGGGCTCGGACTCAGGGAGGCCAAGGATCTCGTGGAGAGCGCCCCGAAGCCGGTCAAGGAGGGCGTCTCCAAGGAGGAGGCCGAGAAGATCAAAGGTCAGCTCGAACAGGCCGGCGCCACGGTGGATCTCAAGTAGGGCCGGGACGCCGCCCGGCTATGCGCGCGCCTGTGTCGCCAGCGGCGTGTCGCGGCTTGGACGCCGGTCCCCAGAGAGACCGGCGGGGCGGGTCGTGTGCACCCTGGCGCGAAACGGCGCGCCCGTCCAGGCCGTCCGCGGCCTGACGTGTGATCGCGAAGCCATCCAGCGTTGAGGAAGAGGCATGACACATAGCTTTTCCGTCCGCAAGCGGACGCGGAGGACGTTCGGTCACATCCCCACCGTCACCTCGATGCCCAACCTCATCGAGGTCCAAAAGAACTCTTATGACCACTTCCTGCAGATGGACGTGTCCCCGGACGAACGCAAGGTTGCGGGGCTGCAAGGCGTGTTCAAGTCGGTCTTCCCGATCAAGGACTTCGCGGGCAGGGCCGAACTCCACTTCGTGAAGTACGAGCTGGAGGGCCCGAAGTACGACGTGGACGAGTGCCAGCAGCGCGGGATGACGTACGCCGCGCCGCTAAAGGTGACCCTCCAGCTCTGGATTTTCGACGTCGACGAGGAAATCAAGAGGCGCGACGTCCGTGACATCAAGGAGCAGGACGTCTACATGGGCGACATGCCGTTGATGACCGAGAAGGGCACCTTCATCATCAACGGCACCGAGCGGGTGATCGTGAGTCAGATGCATCGCTCGCCCGGGGTCTTCTTCGATCACGACAAGGGGAAGACCCACTCCTCGGGCAAGTACCTCTTCGCCGCCCGGGTAATTCCCTATCGCGGCTCCTGGCTCGACTTCGAGTTCGACGCCAAGGACCTGGTCTTCGTTCGCATCGACCGGCGGCGCAAGCTGCCGGTGTCCACCCTGCTCTACGCCCTCGGCATGACGACCGAGGAGATCCTCGCCTACTTTTACGAGAGCGTTACCTTCACGCGCGACAAGAAGGGCTGGAAGGCCCCGCTGGACCCCGAGCGGCTCCGGAGGACAAAGCTGGTAAGCGACTTCGTGGACGCCAAGACCGGCGAGGTCGTCGTCGAGGCCGGAACCAAGGTCACCGCCAGCGTCGTCAAGAAGCTCGTCGAGAAGAAGGTCACCGAGCAGCTCGTCCCCTCGAGCAGCCTCGTGGGCCGCTACGTGGCGGAAGACGTCGTCAACGAGGAGACCGGGGAGATCTACGTGGAGGTCGGCGACGAGATCACCGAGGAGAGCTTGGCGGCACTTGAGGCCGCAGGGATCAAGGAACTTTCCACGCTGGCGATCGACCACATCACGGTCGGCCCTTACATCCGTAATACCCTGGCGGTCGACAAGTGCTCGACGCGCGAGGGGGCGCTGCTGGAGATCTACCGGGTCATGCGGCCGGGCGAACCGCCTACCCTGGAGACGGCCGAGACCCTCTTCCGCGGACTGTTGTTCGAACCCGAGCGCTATGACCTGTCTGCGGTCGGGCGGGTGAAGGTCAACGCCCGGTTGAGCCTGGACGCGGACGATTCGGTCCGCACCCTACGCAAGGAAGACATCTTGGCGGTCGTCAAGACTCTCGTGGAGCTCAAGGACGGCCGCGGCGAGATCGACGACATTGACCACTTGGGCAACCGGCGCGTGCGCTCGGTCGGCGAGCTCATGGAGAACCAGTACCGGATGGGGCTCCTCAGGATGGAGCGAGCGATCCGCGAGCGCATGAGCCTCGTCGAGATCGACAGCGTCATGCCGCACGACCTCATCAACGCGAAGCCGGCGGCGGCGGCGGTGCGCGAGTTCTTCGGCTCGTCGCAGCTGTCGCAGTTCATGGACCAGACCAACCCGCTCGCCGAGATCACGCACAAGCGGCGGCTGTCGGCGCTGGGGCCGGGCGGACTCACGCGCGAGCGCGCCGGCTTCGAGGTGCGCGACGTGCACCCCACGCACTACGGGCGGATCTGCCCCATCGAGACGCCGGAAGGGCCGAACATCGGTCTCATCAACAGCCTCGCGACTTTCGCGCGGGTGAACCAGTACGGCTTCATCGAGAGCCCCTACCGCAAGGTCGTCAACGGCGGGGTGACCGACGAGGTTGTGTACCTCTCGGCGATGGACGAGGGCCGTTACACCATCGCCCAGGCGAACGCGCTCCTGGACGAGAAGGGCCGGTTCACCCAGGACCTCGTGAGCTGCCGGCGCGACGGCGACTTCGTGATGGCGTCGGCGGAGTCCATCGACTTCATCGACGTCTCGCCCAAGCAGCTCGTCTCGGTGGCGGCGGCGCTCATCCCCTTCCTCGAGAACGACGACGCCAACCGGGCGCTTATGGGCTCGAACATGCAGCGCCAGGCGATGCCGCTCATGCAGACCGAGGCGCCTCTCATCGGCACCGGGATGGAGGAAGTCGTGGCCCGGGACTCGGGGGCGACGATCGTCGCCAGGCGCAGCGGCGGCGTCGACCAGGTGGACGCGACCCGCGTCGTCGTCCGGGCGACCGACCAGAAAACGGGGGCGACGATCGGCGTCGACATATACAACCTCCTTAAGTTCCAGCGGTCGAACCAGAACACCTGCATCAACCAGCGGCCGCTGGTGAAGGTGGGCGATACCGTCTTTGCCGGTGACATCGTCGCCGACGGGTCGAGCACCGACCATGGCGAACTCGCGCTCGGGCGCAACGTGGTCGTCGCCTTCATGCCGTGGCACGGGTACAACTTCGAGGACTCGGTCCTCATTTCCGAGCGCCTGGTGAAGGACGACGTCTTCACCTCGATCCACATCGATGAGTTCGAGGTGATGGCGCGCGACACTAAGCTGGGGCAGGAGGAGATCACCCGCGATCTTCCGAACGTGGGTGAAGAAGCGCTCAAGAACCTCGACGAGGCCGGCATCGTTTACATCGGCGCCGAGGTGAAGGCGGGCGACATCCTCGTCGGCAAGATCACGCCGAAGGGGGAGAGCCCCATGACCCCGGAGGAGAAGCTCCTCAGGGCGATCTTCGGCGAGAAGGCCTCGGACGTGCGCGACACGAGCTTGCGCGTGCCGCCGGGCGTCGCGGGCACCATCGTCGAGGTGCGCGTCTTCTCGCGTCGCGGGGTGGAGAAAGATGAGCGGGCGCTCGCCATCGAGCGCGAAGAGATCGAGCGCCTGGCCAAGGATCGGGACGACGAGCGCGCAATCCTGGAACGCAACATTTACGACCGGCTCAAGACCCTGCTCCTCAACAAGATGACCGCCAAGGGCCCGGCGGTGGTCAAGCCGAACTCGAAGATCACCGAAGCCGTTCTCTCGGGCCTCACTCGCGGTCAGTGGTGGCAGATCGCTCTCAAGGACGAGAAGGCCATGAAGGCGATCGAGGAACTCAAGCGCCAGCTCGACGAGGCCGTGGCGAAGCTCGAAAAGCGGTTCGAGAGCAAGGTCGAGAAGCTCCAGGCCGGCGACGAGCTGCCGCCCGGCGTGCTCAAGATGGTGAAGGTCTTCGTCGCCGTGAAGCGCAAGCTGCAGTCCGGCGACAAGATGGCCGGACGCCACGGCAACAAGGGCGTGATCTCGCGCATCGTGCCGGTGGAGGACATGCCCTGCCTCGAGGACGGGACGCCCGTGGATATCGTGCTCAACCCCCTGGGCGTGCCGTCGCGCATGAACGTGGGACAAATCCTTGAGACCCACCTCGGCTGGGCCGCGGCGGAGCTGGGTGAGAAGATCGGCGCCATGCTCGAAGCCGTGCGCGCCAACGGCGAGGGCGTGGCCAAGATCCGCAAGTTCCTCGCCGAGATCTATGGCGAGTCGCCGAAGACGTCCGACCTCGCGCGGCTCGACGACGACGAGGTGCTTAAGATCGCCGACGACATGCGCAACGGCGTCGCCATGGCCAGCCCCGTCTTTGACGGCGCGCACGAGAGCGACCTCGTCCGCATGCTCGGGCTCGCCGGGCTCGACCGTTCGGGCCAGACGACCTTGATCGACGGGCGCACCGGCGAACCGTTCGACCGCAAGGTGACGGTGGGCTATCTCTACATGCTAAAGCTCCATCACCTCGTGGACGACAAGATCCATGCCCGCTCGATTGGGCCCTATAGCCTCGTGACCCAACAGCCGCTCGGCGGCAAGGCCCAGTTCGGCGGCCAGCGGTTCGGCGAAATGGAGGTTTGGGCGCTCCAGGCCTATGGGGCGGCCTATAGCCTCCAAGAGATGCTGACCGTGAAATCCGACGACGTCTCCGGCCGCACGAAGGTCTACGAATCGATCGTGCGTGGGGACGACACCTTCGAGGCCGGCATTCCCGAAAGCTTCAACGTGCTGGTCAAGGAGATCCAGGCGCTCGGCCTCAACGTCGAGCTGTTGCAGAAGTCGTGAGCGACATCCACGGCGGGCCCTCGAGCTGCCGCCGCCCTCCGGAGCCGAGCGCTCGCGGGGAACCGGGAGAGACGAGATGAGAGATTTGATGCACGTCTTCGGCCAGGCCGGTGGTCCGCAGACCTTCGACCAGATCAAGATCTCCATCGCTAGTCCGGAGATGATCCGGTCGTGGTCCTACGGCGAGGTCAAGAAGCCGGAGACGATCAACTACCGCACCTTTAAGCCGGAGCGCGACGGTCTCTTCTGCGCCCGCATCTTCGGACCGGTGAAGGATTATGAATGCCTCTGCGGCAAGTACAAGCGGATGAAGTACCGCGGCGTGGTCTGCGAGAAGTGCGGCGTCGAGGTCATCCAGTCGAAGGTCCGGCGCGAGCGGATGGGCCACATCCAGCTTGCCTCGCCGGTGGCGCACATCTGGTTCCTGAAGTCACTGCCCTCGCGAATTGGATTGCTCCTCGACATGACGCTCAAGGACCTTGAACGGGTCCTCTACTTCGAAAACTACGTGGTCCTCGAGCCCGGGCTCACGCCGCTGAAGACGCACGAGATGTTGACCGAGGAGCGCTGCCTCAAGGCCAAGGAAGAGTACGGCGAGGAGTCGTTCAAGGCTGGCATCGGCGCCGAGGCCATAAGGACCCTGTTGGCGGAGCTCGACCTGCCTGCCGAGCGCGAGCGGCTGAGAGCCGAGTTCGCCGAGACGGCCTCCGAGGCCAAGCGGAAGAAGATCGTCAAGCGGCTCAAGCTCATCGAGACCTTCATCGAGTCCGGCAACAAGCCGGAGTGGATGATCCTTGAGGTCATCCCGATCATCCCGCCGGAGCTGAGACCCCTTGTCCCGCTGGACGGGGGCCGCTTCGCGACCTCCGACCTCAACGACCTCTACCGGCGGGTCATCAACCGCAACAACCGGCTGAAGCGGCTCATCGAGCTCAGGGCGCCCGACATCATCGTGCGCAACGAGAAGCGCATGCTCCAGGAATCGGTGGACGCCCTGTTCGACAACGGCCGGCGCGGGCGCGTGATCACCGGGGCGAGCAAGCGGCCCTTAAGGTCGCTCTCCGACATGCTCAAGGGCAAGCAGGGCCGGTTCCGGCAGAACCTGCTGGGCAAGCGAGTGGACTACTCCGGGCGCTCGGTCATCGTGGTGGGGCCTGAACTCAAGCTCCACCAGTGCGGCCTGCCGAAGAAGATGGCGCTGGAGCTGTTCAAGCCATTCATTTACTCAAAGCTCGAGCTCTACGGCATGGCGCCCACGATCAAAGCCGGCAAGCGCATGGTGGAGAAAGAGCGGCCCGAGGTTTGGGACATTCTGGAAGAGGTGATCCGCGAGCACCCCGTGCTGCTCAATCGGGCCCCCACCCTCCACCGCCTCGGGATCCAGGCCTTCGAGCCGGTGCTCATCGAGGGCAAGGCGATCCAGCTCCACCCGCTCGTCTGCGCCGCCTTCAACGCCGACTTCGACGGCGACCAGATGGCGGTCCACGTTCCGCTCTCGCTCGAGGCCCAGCTCGAGGCGCGGGTGCTCATAATGTCTACGAACAACATCCTGAGCCCTGCCAACGGCAAGCCGATCATCGTTCCGTCCCAGGACATCGTGCTGGGGCTCTACTACCTCACCATGGAGGTGCCCGGCGAGCCGGGCGAGGCGATGGTGTTCACCGACGTCGGCGAGGTCCAGCACGCCCTGGAGACCGGGGCCGTCTCGCTCCACGCCAAAATCAAGTGCCGTCATAAGACCATGGATGAGGACGGCGAGCCGGTGACGCGACTGGTAGAAACCACGCCCGGCCGCATGCTGCTGTCCGAGATTGTTCCCCGGCACAAGGCGATGGACTTCAGCCTGATCAACCGGCTGCTCACGAAGAAAGAGATCAGCGAGCTCATCGACGTCGTCTACCGCCACTGCGGCCAGAAGGAGACGGTCCTCGTCTGCGACCGACTCATGTGGCTGGGCAACTACTACGCCTGCAAGGCCGGGCTCTCTTTCGGCAAGGACGACATGGTGATCCCGCCCACTAAGGACGACCTGATCGCGGCGACGCGCGCGAAGGTGAAGGAGTACGAGCAGCAGTACCTCGACGGGGTGATCACCCAGGGGGAGAAGTACAACAAGGTCATCGATACCTGGGCCCAGTGCACCGACAAGGTCGCCGAGGAGATGATGCAGGCTCTGTCCAGCATGGAAGAGATTGACCCCACGACCAAGCGGCGCAAGCCCCTGAACCCAATCTACATGATGGCCCATTCGGGGGCGCGCGGCTCGGCGGCGCAGATCAAGCAGCTCGCCGGCATGCGCGGGCTGATGGCCAAGCCGTCCGGCGAGATCATCGAGACCCCGATCATCTCGAACTTCAAGGAAGGGCTCACGGTGCTGGAGTACTTCAACTCCACCCATGGCGCCCGGAAGGGTCTGGCGGATACGGCGCTCAAGACCGCCAACTCGGGGTACCTCACCCGGCGGCTGGTCGACGTGGCCCAGGACTGCATCATCGTCGAGGAGGACTGCGGCACGGAGAGGGGGCTCACGATCCATCCGGTCGTCGAGGGCGGCGACGTGGTCATCCCGCTGTCTGAGCGTGTCGTCGGCCGTTTCGCCACGAAGGACGTGGTCGATCCGGTCACGGGCGAGGCGATCGTGCCGGCGGGTGTCATGATCGAGGAGGAGGCGGTGGAGACGATCGAGGCCGCCGCCGTCGCCTCGGTCGTAATCCGCTCCGTGCTCACCTGCGAGAGCGACGGTGGGGTGTGCAGTAAGTGCTACGGGCGGGACCTTGCGCGCGGCACGTCGGTAAACGTCGGCGAGGCGATCGGCGTAATCGCCGCCCAGTCGATCGGTGAGCCGGGGACGCAGCTCACCATGCGCACCTTCCACATCGGCGGAACCGCAGAGCGCGGGGCGGAGCAGTCGCACATTAACGCGCCCTTCGAGGCGAAGATCGCGATGGTGACCCGAAACATCGTCGTCAACAGCGAGGGCCGGCCCATCGTGATGGGTCGCAATTCCGAGCTCCGGCTCCTCGACGAGAACGACACCGAGCGGGCGCGTTACCGCCTGCCGTACGGGGCCAAGTTGTTCGCCGACGACGGCGACGAGGTGAAGAAGGGCGACCGCCTGGCCGAGTGGGACCCTTACACTATGCCGATCATCTCCGAGCGGGAGGGGATCGCCAACTATTTGGATCTGGTCGAAGGGGTGTCGCTCCGCGAGGTCGTCGACGACACTACCGGCAGTTCCAACAAGGTCGTCATCGACTGGAGGCAGCAGCCGCGCGGCAGCGAGCTTCGGCCGCGGATCACGCTGCGCGACGAGAAAGGCGAGGTGGTGAAGCTCCCCAATGGCCTCGAGGCCCGCCACTTCTTGTCTGTCAACGCGATCTTGAGCGTTGAGGACGGGGCCAAGGTGCACGCCGGGGACGTGCTCGCGCGTATCCCGCGCGAGTCGACGAAGACCCGCGACATCACGGGCGGTCTACCGCGCGTCGCCGAGCTGTTCGAGGCGCGCAAGCCCAAAGAGTTTGCGATCATCAGCGAAGTCTCGGGGCGGGTCGAGTTCGGCAAGGACTACAAGGCCAAGCGGCGGATCATCATCCACCCCGATGCGGACGGCGCCGAGCCCGTCGAGTACCTGATTCCGAAAGGCAAGCACATCACCGTCCAGGAGGGCGACCGGGTGAAGAAGGGCGACCTCCTGATGGACGGCAACCCGGTGTCCCACGACATCCTCAAGGTGCTCGGGCTCGAGGCCCTGGCCACGTACCTCGTCAGTGAGATCCAGGACGTTTACCGGCTCCAGGGCGTGAAGATCAACGACAAGCACGTCGAGGTGATCGTTCGCCAGATGCTCCAGAAGGTGGAGATCGAGGACCCGGGCGATACGACGTTTCTGATCGGCGAGCAGGTGGACTGCAAGGAGTTCCAGTTGGCCAACGAGCGGGTCGAGACGGAGGGGGGCAAGCCGGCAAGGGCCAGCCCTATGCTCCAGGGGATCACCAAGGCCTCGCTCCAGACCTACTCGTTCATCTCCGCGGCGTCCTTTCAGGAGACGACTCGCGTGCTCACCGAGGCCGCGGTCGCGGGCAGAGTCGACAACCTGCTGGGGCTCAAAGAGAACGTCATCGTGGGTCGGCTCATTCCCGCCGGCACGGGCGGGGTCGTGGCCCGGCTGAAGCAGATCGCCGCCGAGCGTGACCGCGCCGCCGAAGCCGTGGCGGAGGAGAAGCGGAAGGCGATCGCCGAAGCCGTGGCGGAGGAGGAGCGGAAGGCGATCGCCGAGTAGCCCGGAACGACGCCGGGGCCGACGCCCCGGCG
>JBHICW010000046.1:0-12320 GCA_046759785.1 Alphaproteobacteria bacterium | reverse complement strand
CAACATTGACCCGCCCCGGCTCCCTGACGCCACCAAGCAGCGGCCTCCTTCGAGTCGCGCAGGAGCGCCGACCGCGGAGCGAGGACTCGAGCGCTGTACGGCACCCTTTTACGCGAAAGGGGCAAGCAGACCAATTTGGACCCCAGTCGAGGTCAACCGCCCGATTGCAGGAGACGGCGTCTGGAGTACGGATTTAGCCGCGTATAGTCTGCTTGTTGCGCCAAGAAACTTGAACAGTTTGATGCTCGAGGGATGGTGTGACGGGGTGACGGAATGACCCGCAAGCTCACCTGGGACCTGGGCCTCGCATTTTCGGGAGTGCTCGCGCTGGTGCTTGCGGTGTGGCCGGCCGTCGGCCGGCTCGGGCCGACCGCCGGCATCGCTGCCGCGGAGGAAGCGATGCCCGCCGATTACTGGACCGTGGCCGTGCCCTTCCAGGGCCAAGCCCCCGCTCATTGGAGCGACCTCGAAAAATCCCTTGCACCGGAGTCCTGCGCCGACTGCCACGAAGACCAGTACGCCGACTGGCGGACCTCGCTCCATGCCGGCTCGTTCTCGCTCGGGCTGGTCGGCCAGATGCTGTCGATGTATCGGCAGTCAGTCGCCAATTGCATGCAGTGCCACGCCCCCTTGACCGAGCAGCGTACCGATTTCATGGCTGCCCTCGCCGACGGAGTCGGCCACGTCGGCGAGCGCCAGGGTCTCGCGGCGGCGGGTGTGGCATGCGCGGCCTGTCATGTCCGCAACCACCGCCGCTTTGGTCCGCCCCAGCGCGACACCGGTGCGGTCGGCGCCAGCGACCCCGACAACCCGCACGGCGGCGTGCACCGGGCGGCGTGGTTCGAGAAATCCGAATTCTGTGTCGTCTGCCACCAGTTCCCGCAGGAGTATGCCGTCAACGGCAAGCCGCTGGAAAACACCTATGTGGAGTGGCAGGCCAGCCCCCAGGCTGCGCAAGGCATCACGTGCCAAGTCTGCCACATGCCGGAGCGCAGGCACCTGTGGCGCGGCATCCACGACCCCGACATGGTCGCTGCCGGGCTCACCGCCCACTTTTCCGCCACCGCCGAGGAGGCCCGCTTCACCTTGACCAACAGCGGGGTTGGACACGCCTTCCCCACCTACGTCACGCCGCGGGTAGAGATGCACGCCGTGGCGCTCGACGCCGACGGGCGAGAGGTGCCGGCCACAGCCGTCCTCCACGTCATCCAGCGTGCCGTCGCCCACACGGGCGGAAGGTGGGTCGAGAACTTCGACAGCCGTCTTCTGCCCACCGAGTCGGCGACTCTCTCCCTGCCTTGGCAAGGCTATGCCAAGGCGCGGCTGTGGTTGGAGGTCAAGCCCGACGACTATTATGACAACTACATTTACGATGTATTGCTGAGCGATGTCGTGCCGGGTTCCCCCGCCGAGCGCCTTCTTGCCCGCGCCGATCGTGCCGCGCACGGCAGCAGCTATCGTCTGTTCGACACCGAGATCGATAGGCCCTAGACGCTTTTGCAACGGAGGTTGTTCAGGATTCGGCTGGCGCCTCCAGGTGGGTGGCTTGTCGTTGAGACGAACTTGGGGCCGCGGGCGCTATGACGACAGAGGGAGCGACGCCTCTTCGGGCGGTCCTCGTCACGGTTATGTGAACAACATTGATTGAGCGTGGGAGGCGGGGGCGCCTATCATTGACAGCGAACGTGGACGTGCGTTGTTCGCAGCCCAAATCTGCCGTCAGAACAGTGGAGGAGACGTCGTAATGCCATCTCTAAGGAGGAAGCTGCTGTCGAGCACGGTCATTCCGGTCGTGGTCGGCGTGGGCATGGCCGTCACCGGCGCGGTTGTCACCGGGGGAGGAGACGGGGTGCCTGCGGCCTACGCGGGCTCGGAGAACCCGTGCGCGGCCGCAAGTCCGTGTAGCCCGTGCAACCCTTGCGCGGTCGTGAACCCTTGCAATCCTTGCACCGCGGCGAGCCCGTGCAACCCGTGCGCGGTCGTGAACCCTTGCAATCCTTGCGCGGCGGCGAGCCCATGCAACCCGTGCGCGGTCGTGAACCCCTGCAATCCGTGCGCCGCGGCGAGCCCGTGCGCGCCGTGCAGCCCGTGCGCTGCGGCCCAGCCTTGCGCTCCCTGTGCGGCGGCTCAACCCTGCGCTCCCTGCGCAGCTGCTGCTCCGGCGGATAACTGTGTCATCCCGCGCCTTGCGGCGGCGCAGCCCAGCCCGTGCGCTCCCTGCGCCGCGGTGAGCCCGTGCGCCCCATGCAGCCCCTGCGCGGCCGCCCAGCCCTGCGCTCCGTGCAGCCCCTGCGCGGCCGCCCAGCCCTGCGCTCCATGCAGCCCCTGCGCGGCGGCTCAGCCCTGCGCTCCGTGCAGCCCCTGCGCGGCCGCCCAGCCCTGCGCTCCGTGCAGCCCCTGCGCAGCGGCTCAGCCCTGCGCTCCTTGCGCGCCGAGCGCGGCGGTGGAGCTGACCTTCGACGAGGCCACCGCCGCCTACGCGTGCATCAAGGGAATTCTGAAGCGGGGCTACTTCAAGTCGGCGCAAGCGGCATCCACCGGTTCGCACCACGCCCGTTATCAGGATTACCAGGAGTGGGCGAGGTACAGCACCCGTCCCTATGTGTCGGCGACACACGGCGGCCGGTTCGTCCAAAACTATGCCAACGTCGTCGCCAAGGCGTACGGCAAGTACGAGGACGCCGGGCGCATGCCGGTCGGCGCGATACTTGCGAAGGACAGCTTCCTGGTCCAGAACGGCCGGGTGGCGCCGGGGCCCCTGTTCGTGATGGAGAAGATGCGGGCGGGGTTCAATGAGGCCAGCGGCAATTGGCGCTACACGTTGGTGATGGCGGACGGCCGGGTCGTCGGCACCACCAACGGCGAGGGCTCGCAGAACGTGGCGTTCTGCGCCGGCTGTCACATGGGGCTCACGGGGGAGGAGACGGATTCGCTGTTCTTCCTTCCCGATGAGTACCGGGTGCAGTAGGCCGGTCCGGGGCACCGCCCTCGGCGGACGGGTCCCCGGCTGACGGATTCGGGGGTGCGGCGTAAGCGCCGCCCCCCGCTCTGTCTCAGATAGGGCAAGGGCGACTTGCGGCCGGGTTGGCGGTTGCCTAACAGCCGCCGCTATCCCATATTCCTTCCGATCGTCGGTTTCCAACGGCCTCAACACGAAGGGGGTGGGCGATGAGGTATCGCAAGCTGCTCGGTGTCGGGATCGCCGCGGTGGTGGCGCTCGCGAGCGGGGTCGCTCTGGCCCAAGAGGGCGACGCCGAGCGCGGCAAGAAGATCTTCAAAAAGTGCAAGGTCTGCCACACGCTCGAGGCCGGCGGCAAGCACAAGATCGGGCCCAACCTGCACGGCCTGTTCGGCAGGACCTCGGGCACGGTGGAGGGCTTCAAGTACTCCAAGGCGATGAAGGAGGCGAACGTCGTCTGGGACGAGGAGACGCTCGACCAGTACCTCGCGGCCCCGAAGAAGTTCATCCCCAAGGGCAAGATGGCCTTTCCCGGGCTCAAGAAGGAGGACGACCGCAAGGACGTCATCACCTACCTCAAGGAGGCGACCAACTAGCCGCGGGGCGGGCGAAGCCGCGGTCGGCTGGGGGACGGGCGTCGGCTCAAGGCCCGTCCTTTTGTGTCGTGGGGCGGGTCCGCGCTTCAGCCGGTCGCGACGCTGAGCATCGCGCGCGCGGCGTCGGCGTCGGCGAGTTCGCGACCGATGAGCACCGCGCCCACGGCGGCCTGCTCGACCAGCGCGGCATTCGTGGGCGCCGGCGACCGGTCGCAAAGGTAAAGGTTGTTCTCGAAGCCCACGCGCAGGTGCCCGCCGAGCGCGGCGGCGGCGAGGGCGCAAGCGTTCTCCCGTGCCCCGAAGGCGCACACGGCCCAGGGCCCGTCGTCGCCCAAGGCCGCGAGGAAGGGAAGGAGCTCCGCCGGCTTCGCGGCCTCAGCCGTGTCGTAGCGACCCAGCACGAACAGCAGGAAGTGGCGCGCGCCGGGGATGACGCCCCGCGTCCGGAGGTCCTGGTAGCGGGCGAGCTCGTCCGCCGAGTAGAGGATGAACTGCGGGACGACCTGCTCCTTCTCGAGCCAGGCGAAGAACCGGGCCGCCTTGCGCTCCGCTTGCGCGTCGGGGACGATCTCTCTGAGCGCGAGCGACGTCGCCTCGGGCCTTAAGGCGCGCATTGCGGCCATCTGCTCAGCCGGCCCGTAGCGGCCGGCCGCTTCGGTCGTGGCCTGGATGATCAGCCCGTCCCCGACCGCCCGACGCACGGCGGCGATCGCCTCCCGGTAGGCCTCGACGTCCAGGCTGTGCCGCCCGTCCTTGTCGCGCACATGAAGGTGGAGCATGGCGGCGCCGGCCTCACGGCAGGCCGCCGCGGTGCGCGCGATCTCGTCCGGCGTCAAGGGCAACGCCGGGTGGTCGCGCTTGGTGCGTCGCGCCCCGTTCGGGGCCACGGTCACGATGAGCTTGTCCCAACCCTTCGTCATGCCGGCCTGAGCGCCGAGAATGGTAGCCGGGCGCTTGCCTCCCGGCAACGGCGTGTCCTGGTTCGGGAGCATAGGAGATCGGGCTCTGCACAAGGAGCCCTGGCCACGCTTTCCTCACCGTCGGCCCATCGTTTTCCCTGCTCTTGCCACCAAGGCTTTCGCCCGCGCCCTACCCCGCACGACCACAGCCCGTGTGGCCAAGCACAAGCAACGGGACGATCCGGCGCTGCGCGCCCGCTGGGTGGACGTCTCCCGCGCCTGATCCGGTCACGGCCGGGTGACGAGGCAGGAGACGCCGTGCGCGGCGAGGCGGCTCTATGGCGCCGCCTCGTCGTGCTCGGAAGCGAACCAAAGTGGGCTAGAATGATGTCCCTTGACGACACACGAGCCTAATTCGTTTTCTTGGACCTCGTCCCAAACCATGCGAAGCCGAACGGGCTGCCAGGTAAATGCCCCATGCCGACTCATGCAGAGCACCGCCTACTCCCATACACATCGGAGCAGCTCTTCGATCTCGTCGCCGACGTGGAGCGCTATCCCATATTCCTCCCGTGGTGGGCTGAGGCGAGGGTTTGGAAGCGCGAGGGCGACGTGTACTACACGGACCAAGTGATCCGCTTTCAAATTTTTCGCCAGCGCTTCCCCTCGAGAACCGTTCTCAAGCATCCGGAATACATCGACGTCACCTCGTCCGGTGGACCTTTCCGGCATCTCGACATGCGCTGGACGTTCAAGCCGGCACCGGACGGCGGCTGTCGCGTCCGCCTTCGCGTGGACTTCGAAGTTCGCTCGAAATTTCTGGGGACACTTGTTGGCGTCGTGTTCGTCGAGGTGGTGCGACGAATCGTCGCCGCCTTCGAGGAGCGGGCGCACCAGCTCTATGGCTCGCCTCCTGAGGCGTCGGCCGGCACCCGCCTGGCCTCGACGGCAGAAAAGCGTGCTGAGCGCCGTGGTCATGACACTTAACCCGATCATGCTCAGGCCGGTTTCGAATGGAAGGGGACGATGCCGTGCGTCGTATCTCGTCGCCACCGGATGGGCACGCCATGTCACTTGCCGGTCCTGCCATGACGAGGCTGCGAACAGGCCACGACGCAAGCGAAGCGAGCGGGCTCAGCCCCGTCGCGACAGGAACAGATACCGTGCATAGACTGTCACGACACTCCGGTTCGTAGCCCCGGTGAACCGCAAGCAACTTTCTCGACAGCGCCGACTGCGTCGGCGACGACCGATGGAGACGGAATGACACCGGGAGATCGCTATGATCCGGGGGCCGATGGCCGACGGGATGACTCACCACACGGCTTCCGACATCGGGTTCCGGAGTTCTCCATGACCGATGCGACCAACCGGCCGGTATCCTTGCCGCCCGATGCCGTGACGCCTGCGGTACCGGACTACCTAAAGAAGACCTACGCGTGGGCGTATCTAAACCGTTTCAGCCTGGCCCTGTTGGACCGGCGCCTGGTCGTCTCGGCAATCCTTTGGGGCCATTGCAGGCACCTTCAGCGGGCGGTCCTCGAGGAGCTCCGGCCGGGGCAGAGGGTTTTGCAAGCCGCCAGCGTTTACGGCGACTTTTCGCCCAGGCTTGCTCGATTCCTCGGCCTGCGGCCACGCCTACCAGGAGCAGAGCGGCGGCCAGTAGCCTCGCGAGCCGCATCGTCGTTTTCGTTCCCCTTGCCACCGCGGCTTTCCCGCACCCTGAAAGTGCCCTAACCCAGAGGTGCGGAGCGTGCCCGCGCCTCGCACGGCGTCGCCGTGGGGGGCAGGGGGGTGACCTCCAGGTCCTTCGTCGGCCGGACTTGGCAGGCGAGGCGCACGTTCGCCGGCGCGCCCACGCTCTTCAGAATGTGGGTCTCGTGAGGGCTCGGCGGCGGCAAGGTCTCGAGACCGCGGTTGATCCGCACACGGCAGGTGGAACAGCGGGCGCGACCGCCGCACATCGAGGCGTGGGCGATGCCTGCATGGCGGCTTGTCTCCAGGATCGTCGCCCCGGGAACGACCGCAACGCGCCGGCCGTTGGGATAGGTCAGGTAGATCGTACCCCGGCGCCGGTCCCAGACGAGCCGCGCCCGGCGCATCGCCATGATCAGGGCGAGGAGGGCGGCGAAGCCCACCGCGACGCCCAGGTCCCCGCGTCCCACAAAGGCGACCGCCTCCGCGTCGGGAAACTTGAGCGCCGCGGCCGTCGCCTGAAGCCAGGCCTCGTCGCGGGCGAGCAGGGCGAGCTCCCGCCCGGCCCGGGCAAACCCCAGCAGCGCCAGCGTCGGCACCAGCAGCGCGGTAGCGCAGGCGTAGGGGGCGATCCGGCGGTACCATGGCTTGAGCCTGAGCCAGTAGTGCAGGCCGAGACAGCCGTGCGTCCACACCGCGAAGAGCAGCAGCGCCTGGCGCAGCCCGGCGACCGGCTGGAAGACCCACAGCACCAGGATGACGTAAGTGTAGGCGTCCTCCACGCCGTAGAACTCATGGAGCACCCGAGTGCCCAGCAAGTGCTCGGCGAGGAGGACCGGAACCGCGAGCCCGAGCAGGATCTGCCACGCCTCCCAGGCCGGCATCCTGAGCGTCCGCCGCCGGGAGAGAGACCACAGGTTGAGGGCGAGGTGCCCGAACAACGCGCCGTAAAGCAGGGTGGTCGCAGCCGGGTTCCGCCACAGCAAGAGAAACCATTGCCGGCCGGCCTCCATTGTCTCAAGCGAGACGAGGCCCAGAGAGTGGTTCGCGAGATGCGTGGCCACGAACGCGAAGAGAACGAGGCCGGTCGCGAGGCGCAGGCGGCGGACCACGGACGTCCCTCAAGCCCCGCCGGGCCTCCGGCCGCGGACGGCCGCTATCGGCAGGTTAGGCCGTTGGGCCAGGTAGAACTCGGGCTGCCCGGTCGTGCCCGTGATGACGAACTCGAAGATGACCGTCTCCCCGGGGCCGACGACGCCATCGTAGAAGCTCACCACGTCCCCCGGCTCGTCCACCACGGCGCTCCGGGCGTACCGGTCCGAGCGGAACGGGCGGCCCGTCTCCGCCGCCTGGCCGAAGGAGAGCCCGTCATAAGTGTCGCTCACCCGGCCGGGGACATGCTGGAGCTCGTGGTCGAAGAACGTCCACACCTGGCCGCTGCGGTTCGTCACCACCTTGCGGAGCGCGAAGCCGACGGCGTGGAAGGTGGGCAGCGGATTGCCGACGCTCGAATCGAGACCCCGGATGACGAGGGTGACCCCGGCGGCCTGCGTGATCTCTTCGAGCAGCACGAACGGGTCGTCCAGCGAGCCACTGCCCCAGGCAGCGAGGATGCTGAAGCCGCCGCGCTCGTCGCTGAAGGTGACGCCGCCCACCGTCACCGGCCGGCCCGCCGCGGTCGTCGCGGCGAGCCCCACCGCCGCCAGCGCGAGGAGCGCCACCCGCGCTCGTCGTCTCATCGCCGCCTATCATCCGGCCGGGCGAAGGGCGTGTAAAGCCCGGCCGCTGGCGGCCTCAGGCGTCGCCTCCCGCCCCTCGCCTCGGTCCGGTGGAGGGACCCGCCGACGACCTGGCGGTGGAGGGGCGCGTGCTTGACCGGGGTGGGAAAGCACCTATGGTGGTGGGTGAGGGGGGCCTCGAGGAGCGGGTATGGAGCGCTACCGGCTCGGGCACGCCGCTGCCGATGACTGGCGCGAGGCCGCCGACGCTTGCCTCGACCGGCTCGGGGCGGTTCCGGCCGAGGCCAACCTGGGTTTCGTTTACGTCACCGACCATTTCGCCGGTGAGCTCGGCGCGATCGTCGGGCGCCTCGAGGAGGCCACGCGCGTCCGCCAGTGGGTGGGCTCGGTGGGGGTGGGCGTCTGCGCCACGGGGGCCGAATACTTTGGACGGCCGGCGATGGCGGTGATGGCGGCCGACTTTCCCGAGGCGTCGTTCCGGGTCTTCGACAAGGTCGGCGAGGACCTGCTCAGAGGCGCGGGGGCTTCCCGAGGAGGGGGCCGGGATGCGCCCGTCTTCGGCGTCGTCCACGCCGACCCCCGCAGCCCCGACACGCCCGAGACCATCGTCCGACTCGCCGACGCCACCGGCGGCTTTCTCGTCGGCGGGCTCACCTCGTCCGAGGGGGCCTATGCCCAGGTCGCGGGCCGAGTGACGGAGGGCGGGATCTCGGGCGTCCTGTTCTCGCCGGAGGTGACGGTCGCCACCGGACTCAGCCAAGGCTGTTCTCCGATGGGTCCGGTACGGCGCGTGACCGAGTGCTTCCGGAACATCGCCGTCCAAATCGACGGGCGACCGGCGCTGGAGGTCTTCAAGGAGGACATCGGCGCCGAGCTCGCGTCCGACCTCCGTCGGGTGGCGGGTTACGTCTACGTCGCGTTTCTGGTGAAGGGTTCCGACACCGGCGATTATCTCGTCCGCAACCTGGTCGGGATCGACCCCGAGGCCGGGCTCATAGGCGTGAGCGAGCCCCTTCAGCCGGGCGACGCCATCATGTTCTGCCGCCGGGACCGGGAGAGCGCGGAAGACGACCTTCGCCGCATGCTCCGGGACTTGAAGCGCCGCGTGGGCGGGGCAAAGGGAGGCCTTTACTTCTCCTGCGTAGCGCGAGGCCCGAACCTGTTCGGCGACCAATCCGAGGAGCTCGAAGCCATCCGCCAGGAGCTCGGCGAGGTGCCGCTTGTCGGCTTCTTCTGCAACGGAGAGATTTCGAACAACCGGCTCTACGGTTACACCGGCGTGCTCACCCTGTTCCTGTCGACGTAAGAGCCGTTCTCGCCTGGGTCATATGGCCCGGCGGCGAGGCAGCTCCCTGCGTCGTCGGAGACGAATGCCGTGCCGCGCCTTTTTCCCTCCTCCTCAATGGGGGGGAGAAGGGGCTGACCGTACACGGGCGAGGCTCGTCACCGCTCTCTCTCAAGAGGGAGGATCGCCCGTGCCGCCCTAACCGGCGGCGTGGCCGCCCATGAGCGGCCGCAAGCGGTGCTGGGGTTTCGAGGGGCCCAGGATCTCCCAACCCTTGCGGCGCGCAGCCTTGCCGAGCCGGCGGTCCGGCCACGCGGCCACGGGCCGGCCCACCCGGCTCAAGAGGGGCAGGTCGTGGGCCGAATCCGCATACGCCACGCACTGGGAGAGCCGGCAGCCCAGCTCGGCGCAGAGCTCCGCCGACAAGCGGACCTTCTCCTCTCCGAACGGGTGCGCGAGCGGGAGGCCGGCGGTGAAGTGGGAGCCGTCGGAGGCGCAGCGCGTCGCCCGCCAGGTCTCGGCCCCGACCGCCCGCGCGAGGGGGCGGGCGATGAACTCAAGCGTGCCGGTGACAAGCGCGATCGGCTCACCCGCCTCGAGGTGGTCGTTGAGCCGCTGCATGATGAGAGGCCGCACCCGCGGCGCGAGCTCCCTCGCGACGAACGCCTCGGCGAGCTCGGTGACGAGGTCCACCTTGAGCCCGGCGAGGTAGGCCTTGTTCTTCCGCAGTACGTCCCGGCGCAGGCGGGGGCCCCAACGCACGCAGAACCCGGCCGCGCGGGAGACCTGCTTCACGCCCAGCCGGTGGCGGCGGGCGAGGTAGGCCACGAACAGCCGCTCCGAGCTCGGCGTGTCGAGAAGGGTGCCGTCGACGTCGAGGAGGACGCAGGCCAACTATCCGATCTCCGTGAGGGTGGTGGGCTTGCCGATGATCCCCTGGGCGATCATGAACTCGGCGACCACCGGAACGCCGCGCAGGATGCATACGGCCACGCACGCATAGACCAACACGTCGGTGGCGGTGACGGCCACGGCCGACCACGCGCTCCACATCGCGGGCACGAGCTCGGGCATCGGCTGGAGCAGGAAGATCCAGCCGAAGGTCACCGCCTTGAGCGCGCCGTAAAAGCCGCGCATGAATCGCCCGGCCACCAGGAACCGCCCCCACCCAGACCGCATCATGCCGAAGGCGGTCTCGCCGCGGGAGATGGCGGCGTAGCGGATCGAGTCGACGATGGACCCGCGGGCGATGAACACGATCGCCACCCAAATCGGCACCAGGTCCAGGTCGGCGAGCACGACCCAGAGCACGTTCTCCACCACCCGGTCGATAGCGATGTCGAAGATGGAACCGAAGACCGAGGTCTCGCCGCGCTTGCGAGCTACGTAGCCGTCCAGCCCGTCGAGGGCGATGATGAGCATCAGCAAGGGCGCGTCGGCGAGCTGCCACGCCGCTGGAGCTCGATACGCCATGGCGACGAGCAGGAACAGGAGGAGGAAACGTATGAGCGTGACCAGGTTGGCCATAGTCCTTTCACCCGGAGCCCCCGCCCCCGCCGTTCGCAGGCAAGCACCGAATGTAACGGGGGCCAAACCCTGACACTGCAATTATAGGCGCCACTATCGCGTGCGGGCAAATGGGATCGCCGCGGAAACGCCGCCGAGCCCTGCCTCGCCACCTCAGGGGCCGCCCGGGCGCCGCCGTGACTTGGGTCAGAGCGGTAAGGCCCCGGCAAACCCGGTGCTAGGGTGGGGACGCGGTGGTACACTCCCGGCCGGAGCGAGCGATGGCCCGGGGACGACCTCTGGAGCGACATCGGCGGCGGCCGGGAGGCCGGGCTCGCCACGGTCCAGGTCAAGACCGGCAAGTACCGGCCGGAGGACGACTCCCACCCTTCCATCCGGCCGCACCACCGCCTCGCCTCGGTGACAGAACTTTCCGCGCTCATCGAGGGCGAGCGCCGACTTCGGCGGCACGACGGCGAGCGCGGGCGGCGAAGGTGAGCGGCTGCCGGCGCGCCCGATCGCGGACCGGTAGCTCAGGTCAAGGTTGCCTTGATTCCCGTCCTTGAACCGTTGTGAACGCGGAGGGCGCTCAGTGGGGGGGTCCCGAACGGCGTCGACGCCGCGCGCATCCGCCGACCGCGCGTGGTTGCGGGAAACGGGCGGCCACGCATACGATCGTTAGAGAGTCGACACGGAGGCTGGCGATGGCGCAGGCGACCATTTCGGAACGGGCGGCGGCGCTCTATGCCGACGCCCTGGTGTGGGACGATCACTCCGGGTTCGAGCCTCGGGTCGATGCCGACCTCACCCAGCTCCAGCGGTGGGCGCGGTCGGGCGTCACCTACCTGTCCGTTGACGTCGGCTACGACGTCATGGACTGGCAGGAAACCGTCAAGGTCCTTGCCGCTTTCCGGGCATGGATCCTGGCCCGTCCGCACGACTACGTTCTCGCCGAATCTGTCGACGATATCCTGCGCGCGGAACGCGAGGACAAGCTGGCCGTCACGTTCGATATCGAGGGCATGAACGCCATCGACGGCGACGTCAACATGATCGCCCTCTACTACGCGCTGGGCGTCCGTCAGATGCTGTTCGCCTACAACCGGAACAACTTGGTTGGTGGCGGCTGCCACGACGAGGACGTCGGGCTCACGCCCCTCGGTCGCCGCGCCGTCGAGGAAATGAACCGCGTCGGCATGCTGATCGACTGCTCGCACACCAGCCATCGCGCGACGATGGAGGCGATGGAGCTGTCCACGGCGCCGGTCATCTTCTCGCATTCGAACCCGCGCGCGCTTCGGGACCACGGGCGCAACATCACCGACGAGCAGATCAAGGCCTGCGCCGCCACCGGCGGTGTCGTCGGCATCAACGGGATCGGCATTTTCCTGGGCGAGAACGACACCCGCACGGAGACATTCGTCCATCACATCGACTACGTCGCCCAGCTCGTCGGGGCCAAGCACGTCGGCCTCGGGCTGGACTACGCCTTCGAGGAAGAGGGATTGGGCGACCTTCTCCGCAAGAACCCCGAGATCTGGCCTGCCGACCAGGGCTACGACACGCCGGATGTCGCCTTCGTCGAGCCCGAGCGGCTGCCGGCGATCACTGCGGCGCTACTCGACAAGGGGTACGCGGAGG
>JBHICW010000045.1:0-12576 GCA_046759785.1 Alphaproteobacteria bacterium | reverse complement strand
CCGACCTCTTCGACGACCAACGGATGACCGTCGATTTCACGGGGAAGCCCCGCCAGCGCCTCGGGCGTCTTGCGTTTGACCATGAACACGATCGCCGGCTTGCCCTCGTGCTCACCGATACCGACGCCGACGGCCTCGGGACGGCTCATCAGCGTTTCTCGCTGCCGCTCCGCCTGCTGGTGCGCAAGGGCCGAAAACCTTGCGTCTAGCGGGCCGAGACGATCTCGCCGGTCAGCGTCCAGGCCGGTTCGGCGAGGGCCACGAAGGTGTCGGCCACGGCCTCGGGCGGCGGCAGGCTCTCAGGGTCCTTGCCGGGCATCGCCTCGGCCCGCATCCGCGTGCGCACCGCCCCCGGGTTCAGCAGGTTGACGCGCACGTGAGTCTTGCGCACCTCCGCCGCGTAGGTGCGCGCGAGCGTCTCCAGCGCCGCCTTGCTGGCGGCGTAGGCGCCCCAGTATGGGTGGACGCCGACCGTGACGCCGGAGGTCACGAAGATGACGCGGCCGGCGTCCGAGGCCCGGAGCAGCGCATCGAAGCTGCGAATGAGCCGCCAGTTCGCGGTGACGTTGAGCGCCAGCACCCGCTCCCAGTCGTCCGGCCGGTAGTGCGGAATCGGCCTCAGGCCCCCGAGCATCCCGGCGTTGCCGACGAGGATGTCGAGCCGCCCGAAGCGCTCGGCGACCGCGGCGCCGAGCTCGTCAATCTTGGGGAAGTCGAGGAGGTCAAGGGGCACCAGAGTGGCGCCGCCGCCCGACGCCCTCACCGCGTCGTCCACCTCCTCGAGCCCGCCGACGGTCCGTGCCACCAGCACCAGCCGGGCGCCTTCGCGGGCGAACCGCGTGGCGACCGCCGCCCCGATCCCTCGCGACGCGCCGGTGATCAGCGCGATGCGGCCGGCGAGCCTGCCGCGCTTCTCGCTTGCGGCCCTCACTCGCGGTCGTCGAGAAGGGAAAGCTGGCGCGAGTCGGCGCCCCCTTCGTGGTCGACGAGGGAGATCGGGTACTCGCCGGTGAGGCAGGCGTCGCAATACTGAGGCGCGCCGTCGTTCCGCCGGACCTCGCCGACGGCCCGGTACAGCCCGTCGATCGAGAGGAACGCCAGGCTGTCCACCCCGATGTGGCGGGTCATACCATCGACGTCGTACTGGGCGGCTAGGAGCTCCTGACGCGAGGGCGTGTCGACCCCGTAGAAGCAGGAATGCGTCGTCGGTGGGCAGGCGACGCGCATGTGCACCTCGCGCGCCCCCGCGTCGCGGACCATGGCCACGATCTTGGTGGAGGTCGTGCCCCTGACGATGCTGTCGTCCACGAGCACGACGCGCTTGCCCGCGAGGCTTCCCGGGTTGGCATTGTGCTTGAGCTTGACGCCCAGGTGACGGATCTGATCGGTCGGTTCAATGAAGGTCCGGCCCATGTAGTGGTTCCGGATGATGCCCAGCTCGAAGGGCTGGCCTGCCTCCGCCGCATAGCCGATGGCGGCGGGCACGCCTGAATCCGGCACCGGCACTACGATGTCGGCCGGCACGCCATTCTCGCGGGCGAGCTCCCGCCCCATCTGTTTCCTGAGCTCGTAAACGTTGGAGCCTTCGACGACGCTGTCAGGGCGCGCGAAGTACACGTACTCGAAGACGCAAAACCGGCGGGCGGCTTGCCGGAATGGCTTTAGGCTCCGGACACCGTCCTTGCCGATCACGACCAGCTCGCCGGGCGCGACATCGCGGACGAACGTGCCGCCCAGGATGTCGAGGGCGCAGCTTTCCGAGGCCAGGATCGTCGCGCCCTCGAGTTGGCCCACGACCAGCGGCCGCACCCCGTACGGGTCGCGAACGCCCAGCATCGCCTCGTCGGTCAGCGCCACCAGCGAATAGGCGCCTTCCACCTGATTGAGCGCGTCAATCAGGCGCTCCACGAGCGTCGGAAAGGGGCTGGTCGCGATGAGGTGGATGATCACCTCGGTGTCCATCGTCGACTGGAACAGGCAGCCGCGCTGTACCAGCTCTGTCCTGAGCGTACAGGCGTTCGTGAGGTTCCCGTTGTGGGCGACCGCGAATCCGCCGAACGCCATGTCGGCGAACAGGGGCTGGACGTTGCGCAAGATGGTCTCGCCGGTGGTGGCGTAGCGCACGTGGCCGATCGCGGCGTGGCCCCGGAGGTGGCGGATGACGGCCTCGGAGCTGAAGTTGTCGCCGACGAGCCCCAGGCTTCGGTGGCCGTGGAAGTGGGCGCCGTCGTGGGAGACGATCCCGGCCGCCTCCTGGCCCCGGTGCTGCAAGGCGTGGAGGCCGAGGGCGGTGTGCGCGGCGGCCTCCGCGTGGCCGAAGATGCCGAAGACCCCGCACTCATGGCGGGGCTTGTCATCGGGGTTTATGGCGAAGGTGGGCATCGTCTGAACCTTGCTCTTCGTCTTTATTGGGTCGTCTCGAGGAGGCGTTCAAAGGCCTTGCGGTCGATATCGCTGTAGCCCTCTTTGCGGGCTCGTTCGACCGCAGGGGGCGGGCTGGTGAATTCGCGGAACAGGCGCTCGGCGTCGAGAGCGCCCCCGGGGACCGGCACCAGCGGTGCCCTCTCGCCGATGTCGCCGGGACGGAACTCGCGCTGCAGGAGCGTCATGAGCGCCCGGGCCCCGTAAGCGACGACCGGCATCACCCGCGCCTCGCGGACCCAGCCGGGGTGTTCCTTGGGCGGGAGCGCCCACACCAGGAGAAGGTAGGCGATGCAGACGAGCATCGCGCCGCGGGCGAGGCCGAAGAGGAAGCCCAAAGAACGGTCGAGGGCGTTGAGCTGGCTGCGCTTCACCCTGTCCGAGACCCACCGGCTCAGCAGCGAAACCACGACCAGCGTGACCACGAAGATCACGACGCCCGCGGCGAGGTCGGCGAGGAGCGGATTGGCGATCACTCGCTGTGCGAAGGGCTGGGCGTGGTGGAAGCCGTAAACGGTGGCGACGATGGCCCCCACCCAGCCGGCCACGGTGAAGAGCTCGCGCACGACGCCGCGCGCTAGGGCGAGAAGCGCCGAAACGAGGACCACCCCGAACACGGCGATGTCCGTCACTGTCACGGGGAGGCCCTCACTCCGCCATGGGCTGTGCCCACTCCTTCGACCCTGCCACAGGCCATCAATGCGGCCGTCGGAAGTGATCGACCAAGTCCCGAAGGCGCGCGATCCCTTCCACCTTGAGCGGTCGCCCGGCGCGGCTCCCGCGCGTCCCCCCGCTCTTCGGCGCCAGCGCCCGGGCAAAGCCCAGCTTGGCGGCTTCCCTCAGCCGGGCTTCCGTCCGGCTCACCGCACGAACCTCGCCCGAGAGGCCGATCTCCCCGAAGACCACGGTGTCCGCCGGCACCGGCACCGCGGTGAGCGACGAGACAAGGGCTGCGGCCACGGCAAGATCCGCGGCCGGCTCCGTGATCCGCAATCCGCCGGCGACGTTTAAGTAGACCTCATTGCCGCCCATGGCAAGGCCGCAGCGCGCGTCCAGCACCGCCAGCACCATGGCGAGGCGGCCGGTATCCCAGCCCACGACCGCCCGCCGCGGCGTCCCGAGCGGCGACGGCGCCACCAGGCCTTGGACCTCGACGAGCATCGGCCGGCTGCCCTCGATTCCCGCGAACACCGCGGCCCCGCTCACGTCCCCTTTGCGCTCCGAAAGGAAGAGCTTGGAAGGGTTGTTGACCTCCAGGAGTCCCCGCTCGCTCATCTCGAACACCCCGATCTCGTCCGTGGCCCCGAAGCGGTTCTTCACCGCCCTTAGGATCCGGAACTGGTGGCCCCGTTCCCCTTCGAAGTACAGGACGGTATCGACCATGTGCTCCACCACCCGCGGTCCCGCGAGGACGCCTTCCTTGGTCACGTGGCCTACCAAGAGGACCACGGCGCCGTGACGCTTGGCGAAGCGGACGAGCTCGTGGGCGCCGGCGCGGACCTGGGCGACGGTGCCGGGGGCCGAGTCGAGAGTGTCGAGGTAAACGGTCTGGATGGAATCGACGACGACGAAGTCGACCCCGGGCGGTCCCTCCAGGCTGGTGAGAATGTCGCGGAGGTTCGTGGCGGCGGCGAGCAGAACCCCAGTGTCCGCGAGCCCTAGCCGCTCGGCTCGCATCCGGACCTGCTCGACCGCCTCCTCTCCCGACAGGTAGACGCAGACGGCGTCTCCTCGCGCCAGCCCTGCGGCCGCCTGGAGCGCCAGGGTCGACTTTCCGATTCCGGGGTCACCGCCCAAGAGCACGGCCGAGCCGGGCACCAGGCCGCCGCCGAAGACGCGGTCGAGCTCGACGATTCCCGTCGCTCGCCGGGCCGGCTGCTCGAAGCGGCCGTCGAGCGTGGTCAAGTCCAGCCTACGCCCGCGCCCCGGCTTCAGCCCGCCAGGAGCCGCTTCGCGCGGCGCCTCTTCGATGATCGTGTTCCATGCGCCGCAGGCGTCGCAGCGGCCGATCCACTTGGGGTGGCTCGCCCCGCACGCTTGGCAGACGAAGCGTGCGGCCGGCGCGGTCACCTAGCCCGGGCCTCCTCGCCGGCGCTGCCGCGTGTCCCTCCTCACGGCCGGCGCACCTCCATCTTGATTGGCCCCTCCGCGCGCCCGTGGATGAACTGCTCCACGTAAGGGTTGCCGCTCCGGTCAATCGCCGCCACGGGGCCGCTCCAAATGATCCGCCCGCCGTGGATCATGGCAATCCGGTCGGCGATCTTGCGCGTGCTCACCATGTCGTGGGTGATGGAAAGGGCGGTGGCACCCAACTCTCGGGTGCACTTGACGATCAGGTCGTTGATCACGTCGGCCATGATCGGGTCGAGGCCCGTCGTGGGCTCGTCGAAGAAGATGATCTCGGGCTCCGCGGCGATGGCGCGGGCGAGCGCCACCCGTTTCCGCATGCCCCCTGAAAGTTCCGCCGGGCTCAATGTTCCCACATCGGGGCCAAGGCCGACGGCGGCCAGCTTCTCGTGGGCGATCTCCTTGGCCTTGCGCCGGAGCAGGTGCTGGCCCTGGATCAGCCCGAACGCCACGTTCTCCCACACAGGCAAGCTGTCGAACAGCGCCGAGCCCTGGAACAGCATGCCGAACTTCCTGAGGACCCGCTCGCGGTCCCGCCCGTCCATGCCGACGACCTCCTCCCCATCGACTTTGATGCTCCCGGCCTCCGCCGTGAGTAAGCCAAGAATGCACTTGATCATCACCGATTTGCCGACGCCCGAGCCGCCGATCACCACGACCGATTCCCCTTCGCCCACCTCGAGGTCGAGGTCCTTGAGCACGACGTTCGACCCGAAAGCCTTGCATAGGCCCTTGACGACGATCATCGGCCGGGAGGGCGCGGTCATCGGGCGAAGAACAGCTCGGTGACCACGTAGTTGGCGGTAAGGATCAGGATCGAGGCCGAGACCACGGCGTTGGTCGTGGCCAAGCCCACGCCCTGGGCGCCGCCCTGAGAGCGATAGCCGTGGTAACAGCCCATCAGCGCGATCAGGAAGCCGAAGACCGCGGCTTTCACCAGCCCCGAAATGACGTCCATCGGTTCGAGGAACTCGAAGGTGTTTTCCAGATACGCGACCGGGTTGAACCCGAGCTTGTAGATGCTCACCACGTATCCGCCGAACACGCCGATGATGTCGGCCACCGCGACGAGCAGGGGCAGCATCGCCGTGGCGGCGACGACCCGGGGCACGACGAGGTATTTGAACGGATTGGTGGAAAGGGTGGTCAGCGCGTCGATCTGTTCGGTGACCCGCATAGTGCCGATCTCGGCAGCCATGGCGGCGCCGACGCGGCCGGCGACGATGAGGCCCGCGAGCACGGGGCCGAGCTCCCGCGTCATCGACAGGACGACGATGGTGGGAATGGCGCCTTCGGCCTGGAAGCGCGAGAATCCGGTGAAGCTCTGCAGCGCCAACACCATGCCACTGAAGATCGCGGTGAGCCCCACCACCGGCAGGGAGTAGTAACCGATCTCCACCATCTGGCGCAGGATCAGCCGTGGGTAGATGGGCGGCAGCATGCAGTGCGAGACCGCGGTGCCGGCGAAAAGGGTCAATCTTCCGGCGACGGCGAGCGACGAAAGGAACGCCCGCCCAATGGCCGCCAGGGGGTTCATCGCCCGCCAATGGGGGTTGCGAGGACGTCATTGAGAAGCCCCCTCACCCGGCCGTTTGCGCGCGCCGCCCTCTTCCGCCGCGGGAGACGGCGCTCGAGCCTCGCAAATCGAGAGATGGCTCCTCTCCCCGCGCGGGAGAGAAGCCCCCGGGTGAGGGAACATTCAGCACGGCCGAACGCGCGCCGCCGCCATTGACGAACGGCGAACCCTTCGACGTCGGCGGCCTGAACAACGTGCATGGGATCGACGCTCAAGCGGTGTTTCCGACATAACGGCGCGGGTACCTGCGGCCAAGGCTGGTAAGGATCTCGTAGCCGATGGTCCCGGCCCGGGCGGCCACGTCGTCGAGCGCCGAGGGCCCCCCGATCAGGTCCACCGTGGTGCCGGGTTGGGAACGCTCGGGCGGGACGGCCGACACGTCGAGCGTGATAAGATCCATCGAAACGCGGCCGACCACCGGGATTTGGGTGTTGCCGATGTAGGCGAAGGCGCGATTGCTCAGGCTGCGGTGGTAGCCATCGGCGTAACCCACTGGAACCGTTGCAATTCGCCCCGGCCCGGCGACGCGGTGGGTCGCACCATAGCCAACGGTCTGGGGGCTGTCAACGTCGCGCACCTGAATGATTTTTCCTTGCAGACGAACCACTTCGGCCATCGGGTTGGGCCGGCCGGGGGTCGGGTTGATGCCGTAGAGCGCGGCCCCCGGGCGAGCGACGTCGAAGTGGTAGGCGGCGCCGAGGAATATCCCGGACGACGCCGCGAGAGACGCGGGCGCCAGAGGCAAACCCGCGCGGGCCGCGGTGAACGCGGCGAGCTGGCGCGCGTTCATGGGGCTCTCGGGCTCGTCGGCGCAGGCGAGATGACTCATCACCAGCCGCACGTCGAGCCCGGCGAGGCGCTCGGGCTCCGCCGCCAGCCGGTCCACCGCTTCCGGCGGCAGGCCTAGGCGGCACATCCCGGTGTCCACGTGCAGGATCGCGTGGAGACGTCTGTGCCCGTGGGCGCGCGCCCCCCAGCGCGCGATGTCGCCCAGGTCATTGAGCACCGGGATCAACCGGTTGGCGACCAACTCGCCTTCCGCCCCCGGCGGCGGGCCGTTGAACACGGCGATTTCGGCCTCATTGAGGAGCCGCCGCAGCCGCAGCCCTTCGTCGAGCGTGGCCACGAAAAAGCTGTCGCAGCCCGCCCGCGCGAGCGCTCGCGCCACCCGCCCCATGCCCAGCCCATAGGCGCCGGCCTTGACGACGCAGGCACATTTGGCCCCGCCGAGGCGCTCATTCAGCCGCCGGTAGTTCACGGCGATGGCGCCGAGGTCGATCGTCAGGACCGCGCCGGCGCGGTCAAAACGGGACATCCGATGGGCTGTGGCTGGTGTCGAGGTTGTCGAACCTGGTTGTCCTGTCGTTGAAGTGGAGACGCACCTTGCCGATGGGGCCGTGGCGCTGCTTGGCGACAGCGACCTCGGCGACGCCTTTCGCCTTCTGCAGGTGGCGGCCCCACGACTCATAGCGCTGGCTATACTTCTCCTCGTCCTCCTCGGCCCGCCGCTTGGGTTCGGCGCGTTCCAGGTAGTACTCCTCGCGGTAGATGAACGCGACCACGTCCGCATCCTGCTCGATGGCTCCCGATTCGCGGAGGTCGGCGAGCTGCGGTCGTTTATCCTCGCGCTGCTCGACGGCGCGGGAGAGCTGAGAGATCGCGAGCACGGGCACGTCAAGCTCCTTCGCCAGAGCCTTGAGACCCTGGGTGATTTCCCCGACCTCCAGCACCCGGCTCTCGTACGAGGCCCGCCGGCTGGGGCGCACGAGCTGGAGGTAATCCACGACCACGAGCGACAGCCCGTGGAGGCGCTTCAGCCGCCGCGCCCTGGTCCTCAGCGCTGCCACCGAGAGGGCCGGCGTGTCGTCGATGAAGAAGGGCAGCCGGCTCAGCCTCTGACTCGCCTGGACCACCTTGTCGAAGTCCTCGTGGCTGACCTGACCGCGACGCAGTTTCTCGGAGGGAATGCCCGAGTCCTCGGCGAGCATCCGGGTCGCGAGCTGCTCGGCGGACATCTCGAGGGAGAAAAACCCCACCACTGCCCCGTCCACGGGCACCGGCCGCCCATCGGCGCCTTGCTCCTCGCGATAGTTCCTGGCCGCGTTGAAGGCGATCGTGGTCGCGAGCGCCGTCTTCCCCATCCCCGGCCGGCCGGCGACGATGACGAGGTCCGAGGGATGAAGCCCGCCGAGCAAGTTGTCAAGGTCGATCAACCCGGTCGCGACCCCGACCATCGCGCCCTCGCGCTTGAAGGCGGCCTCCGTCATGGTGACGGCGCTGGTGAGCACTTGGTCGAAGGGCTGGAACCCTCCTTCGTACTCGCCTTCCTCCGCTAGGTCGAAGAGGCGCCGCTCCGTCTGCTCGATCTGCTCCCGCGCGGGAACGTCGACCTGGTAGTCGTAGGCGGTGTTGACGACGGTCTCGCCGATGCCGATGAGCGCCCGCCTGAGGAACAGGTCGTGGACCTGACGGCCATAGTCTTCCGCGTTGATCACGGTGACGGCCGAGCCGGCTAGGCGCACGAGGTACTGGGCGCCGCCCAGGTCACTCAGCGCCTCGTCGTTCTCGAAATACGTCTTGAGGGTGACGGGTGACGCGATCTGGCCGCGTTCGACGAGCTTCACGGCGGCCTCGTAGATGCGCGCGTGGACGGGGTGGAAGAAGTGCTCCGACCTCAAGAAGCCGGAGACGCGATGGACCGCCTCGTTGTTCACGAGCACGGCGCCGAGGAGCGCCTGCTCCGCCTCAAGGTTGTGGGGGAGGGCGCGGTAGTCCGCTCCCTTCTCTTCCCCTTCCGGGAAGACGGCGACCCCCGGGTCCTCCTGTGGCATGGTGGATCTCCCCGGCTCGGCCGCCGTCTCACCTTAAGAGAGGGCGGCGACCCCGGGCTCTGGCGGCCCGTTTCCGTGGCCCGAGGTTACTATGACTAAGGCGTTGAGATAACGGGGTAAACACGGCTGCCGGCTGTGGAACCTGGGGGCGGATTTTGTCCACAACCTGTTAAGTTCGGGGGTAAGTTGACCTTGTCGTCAGGCGCATTTAGGCGGCTTGGGTGGCGCCGCTCAAGCGCCGCTGCTCCCACTCGTACATGTAGTCCCGTGTGAGCGGCACCGCGTCGAGCCTCTTGGCGAGCTGCATCTGGAAGACCATCTGGTGGTTGCGACGGAAGCCCATCTCCGCCCCGGCGAGGTAAAATTCCCACATGCGGCAAAAGCGCTCGTCGTAGATCTTCTTGATCTTCTCGCGGTTGGCCTGGAACCGGCGCCACCACTCCTTCAGCGTCTCGGCGTAGTGGAGCCTCAAGATCTCGATGTCGGTGACGTAGAGCCCGCACGTCTCAACGGCGGGGAGCACCTCGGACAGCGCCGGGACGTAACCGCCGGGGAAGATGTACTTGCGAATCCACGGGTTGGTGACGCTGGGCTCGTCGAAGCGACCGATCGAGTGGAGGAGCGCGACGCCGTCGTCGGTCAGGAGCTCGCGGATCTTTCGGAAGAACTCGGGGAAGTGCTTCACCCCCACATGCTCGAACATGCCGACCGAGACGATGCGGTCGTAACGGCCCCGATCCTCGCGGTAGTCCCGGAGGTAGAAGCGCACTCGCTCGCTCAGCCCCTCCGCCGCCGCGCGCTCGGTGGACGCCTTGTGCTGCTCCTCCGACAGCGTCACACCGGTGACCTCGGCGTCGGCGACGCGGGCGAGGTAGAGCGCGAGCCCGCCCCATCCCGAGCCGATGTCCAGGACCTTGCAGCCGGGCTTCAAAAGGAGCTTGGCCGCGATGTGGCGCTTCTTGTTCTGCTGGGCCTGTTCCAGGCTGTTGTCGGGCGACAGGAAGTAGGCGCAGGAATACTGCCGATCCTTGTCGAGGAACAGGTCGTAAAGGGCATCTGACAGGTCGTAGTGGTGGGCGGCATTCCGCCGGGCCCGCCCGGTTGGGTTGTGCTGGGTCAAAGGCCGCATCATCCAGGCCAGTCGCCTGACAAGCCTTTTCTGCGCCGTGTTCTCGGCGCGGGCGAGGTTGGCGCCGCAAAGGTCCAGGAACTCGCGAAGCGTTCCCTCCTCGATGGTGAGGGTACCGTCCATGTAGGCCTCGCCCAGATAGAGGTCCGGGTTGAAGAAGAGCTTGGCGTGGAGCGCCTTGTCGTGGAGACGAATGGTGGCCGCCGGCTGTTGGCCCGGCTCGCCGAACGCGTGGACCCTGTCGGTCGCGTCGATGACCGTGAGTCGGCCTGTCTTCACCATCGTCCGTAAGAGACGTGCCAGAAGCACCGCTCACCTCCCTCGGCACACCATCCGCGCATGCCCACCTCGCGTCGCGGGGGCGTGGCGCGCCGCCGCGGTCAGTCTAGCTTTTCGCCTGCCCTGAAACAATCGGTCCCGGTGCCGGGCCTCGAGCGCCGCTCCGGAGGCGACACAGCCTGCCGAGTACACCGCCGGAGCCATGAGACTCCGCCCGCCCGGAGGAGGGTCTATGCGCCCCCTTCTTCGGTCTTGTCCCTGGCCACGGCCTTTACGGACCCGTCGCTCGTCTCGGCGGCCGTGTCTGCCGTGCCGCTCTCCGTGCCCACGCTCGCCTTCCCCTGTCCGGCCGCGGCCGACGCGGGCTCGGCGACGTCCTCCGACTTGGCCTCTTGCGAGGCCTCCGCCTCTTGGGCCAGCTGCTCTGCCTCTTCCGGCGAGCGGGCGACCGTCACCTTCACCGGGACGATGACCTCGGGGTGCAAGGCCGCGCGCACCTTGTGGACGCCGATGGTCTTGATCGGCGCCTCGATGAGCACCTGCTTCCGATCCACCTCGAACCCCTTTTCGGCCAGGCTCGCTGCGATGTCGCGGGCCGTTACCGAGCCGTAGAGCTGGAGGCTGTCGCTCGCTTGGCGCAGCAGGACGCAGACGGCGTCCACGATCTTATCGGCCACGCCTTCTGCGTGCTTGCGACGGTCGCGGTTTGCCGCCTCGAGCTCGGCGTGTTCCCCCTCGAACCGCTCCAGGTTCTCCGTCGTCGCCCTCAGCGCCTTGCCCTGGGGAATGAGGTAGTTGCGCGCGTAGCCGGACTTGACGTTCACCACCTGGCCCATACCGCCAAGCTTCTCGACCCGTTCCAGCAAGATGACCTGCATCACTCCTCCTTCCGAACGATACCCGTGCCCGCGAGGCGCTGGCGGATCTTGAGCCACTGCTCGGCGAGGCCGAGGCCGGCCACGAGGATCACGGGCCAGCCGAACATGATGAGAAGGACGTAGAACACGATCAGGACCACGACCCGGGCGCTCCATCCCCGAGTGAGGGCATGCACCACTGCCAGCCCCTGGAAGAAGAACGGGAGCGCGGAGAGGATCGCGAGCGTTCGGGACACGAGCCCGATCGCGCCTTCCGCGGTCAGCGCGACGGCCCCGGTCGCCACCACGGCGACGGCCAGCCAGGTCGGGACCTGGAGATCGGCAAACGCCGGGCTCGGCCGGAGGTTGCGCCCGAAGCGCACGAGCAGACCCTGGGCGAGCGCGCCGTTGATAGCGATCATGAGGACCCAGGAACCCACGATCATTGCGGGGACCAAGGTCGACCACGCGCCCGCGATGGCGATGCGTTCACCCTCAGGGCGCTCCGGCATGAACCGCTCGAGCCCCTCCGCGAGGGCGTCACGCACCGACGCCTCGACCCCGGCGCCCTGGCCGCCCAAGAAGACCATGGCGAGGAGGAAAAGACCCGCCGCATAGGCGATGAGCACGGTGATGAGGAGCCCGGTCGGATACCACTCGGTGTGGCCGTCCTGGCCGGTGCGTGAGAGGAGCGCTTGGCGAATGAGCAGGACCGCCGGGGCGCCGTAGAACAGAGCGTAAACCGCGGCGCCCAACGCATCGGCGAAGAGCCCGACCAGCACCGTGGCCGCGGTCGCGGCCAGCCCCACGGCCGCCACGCCGCCGCTCAGCCCTGCCATGAACAGGGGAACGCCGGCGAGGTAGGCAAGGATCAAGCCGCCGAGGGAACCCGTTAAGACCGCCGCGTAGATCGCGGTACTAAGTACGCCCGCCCCCAAAGCGATCACGCTCTGCCTGAACATCGCCCACACGCAACCGGCGGGCCGGCCTATTTGATGATGAAGGGCAGCAGAGCCAGGTTGCGCGCGCGTTTGATCGCCCGGGTCAGCTCGCGCTGCTTCTTGGCTGACACGGAGCTGATCCGGCTCGGAACGATCTTCCCGCGCTCGGAGATGAACCTCTGGAGGAGCTTCACGTCCTTATAGTCGATGGTCGGCGCCCCCTTGCCCGAGAAGGGACAGGTCCTGCGGCGCCGGAAGAAGGGGCGCCGAAAGACGGCCGGCGGAACAGTCCTCGCCGGCTTGGTCGACTTGCGCCCGCTCGTCATTTCTTGTCCTTGGCCCTGCCCTTAGCTTCTGGGCCCTTGCCCTTGGCTTCCTCGGCCGTGCCCTTGGCCTCGCCCGACTTGCCCTTGGC
>JBHICW010000044.1:0-12708 GCA_046759785.1 Alphaproteobacteria bacterium | reverse complement strand
TAGGCGCGCACCAGTTCGAGGGTCTCGCGCTTGATGAGATGATCGTCCTCAAACCGCGGGGAAGGGGCCTCAGCCAGCCCGGGGACGCGGCTCCTCCCTCCCCCGGACATGTCGTCGAAGAAGAAGGAAATCGGGACGTCCAGGATGTGGCTCAACTGGTAGAGCCGGCTCGACCCGATCCGGTTGGCGCCGCGCTCGTACTTTTGGACCTGCTGGAAGGTGAGCCCGAGGGCCTGGCCCAGCTTCTCCTGGCTCATTCCGAGCAAGGTCCGCCGCAAGCGAACCCGGCTGCCCACGTGCACATCGACAGGATCGGGCGGCGAAGCCATCTCGTCCCTATCCTTGGGTTACGCCACTGCCACAACTGAGCCCGGGGTTCCCGGACCTCGCAAGCCGCTTGACCAGCCAGCGGGCCGGGCCTCACCAGTACACAAATAGCATACTATGGCGTGCAGTCAACCGACGTGCGCCGCGGAGTGGTTGTGTAAGCGGCGCCACGAAAGGGCCAGGCTCGCCAGCCCTAGCAGCAACAATCCTGCCAACGTAAGGTCGCCGAACAGCGCGTAAGGAGTGCGGGTGTCTAGAGCCCGGGGGAGGAATGCATCCAACACGCCCTGCTCGCCCAGGCCGAGCCGCGCGGTCACCCGGCCGAATGGGTCAACCACCGCAGAAATCCCGGTGTTGGCCGCCCGCACCAGGGGAAGGCCCTCCTCCACGGCGCGGAGCCGGGCGCTCGCGAAGTGCTGGTATGGGCCGCTGCTCATCCCGAACCAGGCGTCGTTGGTGATGTTGAGGAGCCACTGCGGACGATCGTCACGCCGCAGCACCTCGCCGGGAAAGATCGCCTCGAAGCAGATGAGGGGGCTCACCGGGGGCAGCCCGGGAAGCCGCAGGGTCCGAGGCCCGGGCCCGGTGGCGAAGTCGATGTTTCCATACGTGACCTTGGCGATCTCAAGGAACCGGCGGAACGGCACGTATTCGCCGAAGGGTACCAGGTGGAATTTGTCGTAACTCCCGACCACGCGCGCCGCAGGGTCGACGGCCTCGAGGCTGTTCCAGATGCGCGGCGGGTCGGTGAGTTGCGGAGTCGTGCGCAGAGCGCCGGCGATCACGACGCCGCGCGCCGGCGTCACGGCCGCGATCGCCTGCCGGCGCGGAAGGTCCCGCGCGATGAAGTAGGAGATGGCGGTTTCGGGCCAGATGACGTGGGTGACGTCCTCGAAGCCGGGGCTTCGGGTGAGCCGCAAGTGGCGCTCGAACAGGGCCTGGCGGAGCTCTGCCTGCCACTTGTGATGCTGGGCGACGTTCGGTTGAACGATCCGCAGTCTCACTCCCGGCGTATCGTCCACCGACACGGTGGCGAGCCGAACGACGCCGCCCGCCCAGACCACAACGAGGAGCCCTATCACGACCGCCACCGGCCGCCAGCCGCGGGCGCCCGGTCCCTCGCCGGCGAGCACCGCCGGCATCGCCGCCGCAGAGACAGTGATCAGGCTGAGTGACCATGCGCCCGCCAACGCCGCAAGCTGGATCACGGCGTCGGAGAACGCCCAAGCGTAGCCGATCAAGTTCCACGGGAAGCCGGTGAGCAGGTGCCCCCTGAGCCACTCCGCCGCAACCCAGCCGAGGCTGAGGGCGAGGACCCTGGGCATGCCCGCCGGCGCCGCCCGGGCCGCGGCTACTGCGAGCCCTGGAAAGACGGCGAGACCGGTGGACAGGGCGGCGAGCGCCGGCACGATCATCCAGCCGAACCGCTCCGGGTCGGTGAGGAGGGCATTCGCGATCCAATAAAGGCCGCTCAAGAAATGGCCCACCCCGAACCACCACCCGGCGCCGAAGGCGGCGCGCACAGACCGGCAGCCGTCGACCACCCAGACGAGGCCGGTGAACGCCACCACCAGGAGCGGCAGGAAGTGCAGGGGCGGCAGCGCCGCCGTCGCCGACACGCCCAGAAGGAACGCGACGAGGGCGCGGCGCCAGCCGGTTAACCCCGCAAGGCCGCGGCTGAGCCGGCGCATAGAGGGCCGCCGACCGCGGCCGTCATTCGGCCGCCGGGGAAGGCGGCAAGTGGTGGACGCGCAAGCGTTTGATGCGCCGCGGGTCGGCGTCGATGACTTCGAATTCGAGGCCGGAGGGATGGGCGATGAGCTCGCCCCGGCCGGGCACCCGTCCCACCAGCGAGAAGACCAGCCCGCCCAGGGTGTCGATGTCCTCCTCCCGGTCCTCGGGCAAAAGGCTGTAGCCCACCCGCGCCTCCAGCTCGCCGATCGGGGTCCGGGCGTTGGCGTCCAGAACCCCGCCCGGCTTCTCCACCAGCATGGGCCGGTCCTCGGTGTCGTGCTCGTCCTCGATCTCGCCCACGATCTCCTCGACCAGATCCTCGATGGTGACGAGCCCGTCCGTGCCCCCGTACTCGTCGACGACCAAAGCCATGTGGATGCGCGTCACCTGCATCTGAAGCAGTACGTCGAGCACCGGCATCGAGGGGGGCACGAACAGAATGCGCCGGCACACCTCGGTGAGGGCGAGGGGCTTGTTTGCGCCCCAATAGGGAAGCAGGTCGCGAATGTGGACCATCCCGATGACGTCGTCGAGGTTGTCCCGATAGACGGGCAGGCGCGAATGACCGGCCCGCGCGAGCTCGGCGACGACCTCGGCGAGCAACGTGGATTCCTCGATGGCGACGATGTCGGCACGCGGGACCATCACGTCCTTGACCTCGAGGTCGCCGAAGCGGAGGAGGTTGACGAGCATGCGCCGCTTCTCGGGGTCGATCGCTTCGGCGTCACCATCCCGTTCCGCGAGCGCCGCCTCGACGATCTGGCGGAGGCTCTTGTCGCCGTTCCGGTTGCGGACAAAGCCGCCCAACCACTTGCGGAGGGTCTTGAGAAACGAGGATTTTTCCGAGTCCCTGGCGGCGCAGGGCGATCTAGACGGACCGTTCTCACTCATCGCTGTGCATCGTATGGCCTGAGCGCCGCAGCCTCCAGCCCCGCCATCGCGCGCGCCTCGGCCACGCTCTCGTGGTCGTAGCCGGCGAGGTGCAACACGCCGTGGACGACGAGGTGGCTCACATGGTCGGCCAGCGGCTTGCCTATACTGGCGGCCTCGGCCTGCGTCGTTTGGAGCGCCAGCACCACGTCGCCCAGCGGCAGTGGCACACCGGGGGTGGCCCGCGGCGGCTGGCCTGGCGCGCACTCGAGCGCTGGAAAGGAGAGCACGTTCGTGGCCTCATCCACACCCCGGAAACGGCGGTTGAGCGTCCGGACCAGGGTGTCGTCGGCGAGCAGGATGCTCACCTCGAGCTCGGCAACCCCGTCGAGCCCGGCGACCGCGAGCGCCGCCGCGACGGCTCGCCGGCAAAGGGCAGGCGCCTCAGGAAGGTCCTGAAGCCACCGCTCCTCGGCGATGGATACGGCGATATCCAGCTCGGCCTCCGTGTCTTGCGCGGCCGCCCGGGCACGCTTCCCACCCGAGGGCGCCCGCCGCCGGCCCGGCTCTCATGGCACGTCCTTCCCCTCCCGGGGTGCACCGCCTGTCTCGCGCCCGTCGTAAGCCCGGACGATGCGCGTGACGAGATCGTGGCGCACCACATCGGCGTCGCCGAAGGCGATCGCGGTCACGCCATCCACCCCTTTCAGGGTCTCGAAGGCGTCCGCGAGCCCCGACTTGGCGCCATCGGGAAGATCGACCTGCGACAAGTCGCCGGTCACGACCATCCGCGAGTTCCCGCCGAGTCGGGTGAGGCACATCTTCATCTGCACCGGCGTCGTGTTCTGGGCCTCGTCGAGGATGACGAAGGCGTTGGCCAGGGTTCGCCCGCGCATGAAGGCCAGCGGTGCCACCTCGATGTCGCCAGCCTCCAACCGCCTCATGACTCTCTCGCCGGGCATCACGTCGTAGAGCGCATCGTAAAGCGGGCGGAGGTAGGGGTCGACCTTCTCCCGTACGTCGCCCGGCAGAAAGCCCAGCCGCTCCCCTGCCTCGACCGCGGGCCGCGACAGGATGATCCGGTCCACCTCCCCGGCCGTCAGCATGGAAACCGCGACGGCGACGGCCAGGTATGTCTTGCCCGTCCCGGCGGGGCCGAGAGCGAAGACCAGCTCATACTCGTGCAAGGCCTGGATATAAGCGGCCTGGGTGAGCGAGCGCGGGGTGATCCGCCGCCTCGGGGTGCGGATCACCGTTTCGGTCCCGAACGCCTCGCGCCCCGCCTGGGCGCCCTGGACCGCGAGGCGCAGCGCGGCGTCGACGTCGGCCCGGCCGACGTCCACCCCCTGCTTCAACCGCTCGTATAGCCCGCTCAAGACGGTCCGCGCCGTCTCGGCAGAGGAGGGCGGGCCCGAAATCGCGACCTGATTTCCCCGCGAGACCAGCGCCACGCCGAGCTCTTGCTCGATTCGCGCCAAGTGCTGATCGTGTTCCCCGAATAGCAGGGGAAGGAGCGCGTTGTCGTCGAACCGAAGAAAGACCGAGCCGGCGCCCGCGGTGGCGCCCGACGAACTGGATGGGGGTGTCAAGCGCTGATCCTCGTGGCTGTCGCCAGCGCCTCGGCCTGTGCCTCGACGACCGCGCCGGTCAAGCTGTTCGCATGCGCCGCAGTGATCCGAAGCGGCACAAGCTCGCCGAGAAGCCTCGGCGAGGCTTCCGCGTGCACCGCCTGCATGTAGGGGCTGCGCCCGACGAGCTGGCCCGCGTACCGGCCCGTGCTCTCGAACAACACCGGCATCTCGCGCCCGACGGACGCGCGGTCGAACGCGCGCTGCTGCCCGTCGAGAAGCTGGCGCAGGATTCCGAGACGCTCCGCCTTCACCGCCTCCGACACTTGATCGGGCAGGCCGGCCGCCGGTGTCCCGGGCCGTGGGCTGTACTTGAACGAGTAGGCCTGGGCGTAACCGACCTCGCGGACGACCGCGAGGGTGGCGGCGAAGTCGCGATCCGTCTCGCCAGGGAACCCGACGATGAAGTCGCCGCTCAAGGCCACGTCCGGCCGAGCCGCACGCAGACGTTCCACCACGCCGAGATAGTCGGCCACGCGGTGGCGACGGTTCATCGCCGCCAGCACCCGGTCGGCGCCCGACTGTACCGGCAGATGGACGAACGGCATCAGCTTGGGCACGTCGACGTGCGCGGCGATGAGCTCGCCGTCCATGTCAAGGGGGTGGGACGTGGTGTACCGGATGCGCGCCAGCCCCTCGATCTCGGCCAGTCGCCGGATGAGGCGACCGAGCCTCCACGGACCGTCGGGGCCATCGCCGTGGTACGCGTTGACGTTCTGACCCAGCAGCGTGATCTCCCGCGCCCCGCCCTCCACGAGCCGCCGGGCCTCCGCGACAACCGCGCCGGCGGGCCGGGAATACTCTGCCCCGCGCGTGTACGGCACCACACAGAACGTGCAGAACTTGTCGCACCCCTCCTGGATCGACAGATACGCGGATATCCCCTGAGGCGCCCGCGCCTCGGGGAGAGAGTCGAACTTGGGCTCCGCCGGAAAGTCGGTCTCCAGCACGCCGCCTTCATCGCGCAGGGCGCGGGCGACCATCTCGGGCAACCGGTGGTACGTTTGCGGTCCCAACACGATGTCCACAAGAGGGGCGCGCTCGCGGATCTCGGCTCCTTCGGCCTGGGCCACGCAACCCGCCACGGCGATCAGCATGGTGTGGCCGTGGGCCTGCCGTGCCACCTTGACGCGGCGCAGGCGCCCGAGCTCCGAGTAGACCTTCTCCGCCGCCTTCTCGCGGATGTGGCAGGTGTTGAGGATCACGAGGTCCGCCGCGTCCGGCCGATCGACCGACTTATAGCCCAAAGGCGCCAGCACCTCCGCCATACGACCGGAGTCGTAAACGTTCATCTGACAGCCGAAGGTTTTGATGAAGAGCTTCTTGGCCAAGGACGCCCTTTACCGGTGGCGGACCTCAAGCCGGCCCGGCATCCCGCGCATGCGCTCGAATGGAGGGATCACCGACGAACTGTACCACCGCCCCACCCATCAGAGTCAAGCTACTGCGCCGCTTCCGCGGGCCTGGGCGCCGCCGGCGGCCGGCCGTTGATCGCCTCGGACACCCCCGCGGCGACGGCCTCGTAACAGTAGACCGCAAGCGCCTTGCGCGAACCCGTGCGGTCGATCGTGACCGGTGGGTGAAACCGGACGACGACCGTGGCCGGGGCCAGCCCCAGAGCCCGCCACAAGTGACCCAGGAGGTCCATGTCGCCGTACCAGGCGAAGAACGGGCGCATGTGCCGCCCCATCGGTAGGTTGCCCAGCTTGGAGTAGGCGACGGAGACGGGTTGCACCGTGAGCGGAGCGCCCCTGACGGAAGACTCCGCCACGCCGAAGAGCGCGCTCTTGAAGGGCAGCACCCGGTTCCCGTCGCTGCTCGTCGCCTCGGGAAAGAGGATCAGGTTGTCCCCGGCCTCCAGGCGCCCCGCCATCTCATCACGGGAGCAGGACGCCCGATCCGAGCGCCGCTCGACGAACACGCTGCGCTGAAGGCGGGCCAGCAGGCCGAAGACGGGCCAGCTCGCGACCTCCTCCTTGGCCACGAACGAGCCGGGAATAAGCGCCCCCAGGATCGTGATGTCCAGGTAGGAGGTGTGGTTGCTCACGAAGAGCGTCGGTTGGGTGCGGGAGATGCGGCCGTGACGCTCCACCCTGAGCCCCATGATCGTCAGGCAACCGCGGTGGTACAGCATGGGAACCCGCCTGGCCAGGGGCAGCCTTAAGCCCACGGCCAGGGCCTGAATGGGGAGCAGGAGAACGGTCCAACCAGCGCAGACGAACAGCCGGCTGATGGCCAGGACGGCCGAGGTCATGACACCCTATCCCAGGGCCACCCCGCCGGTACCCCCCTCGTAACGATGGCGGAACTTCCGGCTGACCTCGTCGACCTTGACGACGACGCAGACGTCGGTGGTGTGGAACTGCTCGTCGACCACGGCCCCATCGCCCACATACCCGCCGGCCCTGAGATAGCCTTTGATGAGCGGGGGCAGCGTGGCGAGGGCCGCGCGCTCGTCGATACTCTCGGACGATAGGAGGTCCATCGCCTGATAGCGCTCGGCGAGCGCACGGGGGCGAAGGACGGACGGCGCCAGGTGCCGGTGGTAGAGGTACGATAGGGGCAGCGCCAGGGCATCCGGATCGACGCCCGCTAGGCTGGCGCAACCGAACATCAGGACCACATCGTAGTAGCTCACGTAAAGCCCGATCCCGCGCAGCAAGAGCTGTATGGTCGGCCGGTTCCGGTAAGCGACATCGACGCACGACCGGCCCAGCTCTAAGAGTTCGCCGTCGAGGGCCAGGATCCTGGAGACGTCGTACTCGCCTGCGGTGTAAAAGCGCCCATGGGATTCCGCGACCGAGCGCAGCAGGAGGCGATAGGTGCCGACCACGGCCGTGCCGCCACGACGAGGGTCGTGGTGGATGACGAGAAGGTGATCGCAGATCTCATCGAACTCGTCGAAGTCCCGGCGGCGGGCCGCCATCTCGGCGGTGGGCACCGCGGTCATCTCCTCGTAGAAGACGCGGTACCTGAGCGCCTGCGCGGCGTCGACGTCCGCCGCCTCGCGCGCAAGTCGCGCCTCCAGGTTGCCGGCGCGCAACCCCTCGATGAGGTCATTCCTGATTTCGGTGTACACCATTGGCGACCGGCCCAGCCGAGACGGTCAACTCATGAACGAGCCCAAGACGAGCCCAACGGGCCTGCACCACCTCCATCCACTCACTTCTCGCCGGGCTTGGATCCGGCCTTCAGCGGCACACCGTACAGCTCAAGGCGATGGTCCACGAGGCGATAGCCGAGCCCCTCTGCCACCTTGCGCTGCAACACTTCGATGTCTTCGTTGCGAAACTCGATCACCTGGCCCGAATCGAGATCGATCAGGTGGTCATGGTGCTGCTCCGGCACCCGCTCATAACGCGAGCGCCGAGCGCGAAAGTCGTGCCGCTCGATGATGTTCGCCTCCTCGAAGAGCCGGACCGTGCGGTAGACCGTGGCCAGGCTCACCCGAGGGTCGATCGTCGAGGCACGGCGGTAGACCTCCTCCACGTCCGGGTGGTCGTGGGCCTCCGACAGCACCCGGGCGATGAGGCGCCGCTGCCCGGTCATCTTCATGCCCCTGGCAATGCAAGCCTGCTCGATCCGCGACGCCGCCCTGCCTCTCTTCTTCGGAGACAGTGTTTCCTCTCCCTTCTCGCCCAGCTACCGTCACCCGGGACTGCGGCCCTGCGAGCGCGGCACCCGGGTCAGGCACCGCGGCGGCGGCGGCGCGGCTTCTTGCCAAGACCGATCTTCTTGGCCAATGCGCTGCGTTGGGCGGCGTAGTTCGGCGCCACCATCGGGTAGTCCGCGGGCAGCCCCCAGCGCTCGCGGTACTCCTGCGGCGTCATATTGTAACGCGTCTTGATGTGGCGCTTAAGCATCTTCAACTTTTTGCCGTCCTCTAAGCAGATGATATAGTCGGGCGTGACCGACCTCTTGATAGGCACCACTGCTTGCGGCCGTTCCACCGGCCGCTGCACGTCGCCCGGAACGGCGGCGGCAAGGGAGTTGTACACCTGTTGAATCAGCTGTGGCAGTTCGGCCACCGTGACGTTGTTGTTCGCGACGTGGGAAGCGACGATCTCGGTCGTTAACGCCAGTAGTTCGCTCGAATTGCGCTGCTCCGACATGAACCTAAGCCCTCCCTCCAGATGTTAGTTACCGTTGGGGTTTCCGTGGCACCATGGCCAACAACGAAAAAAATGACGTAATAAGCGGACACGAGAAGCGAGAAGATATTGATTACTTCCTGGACATCACGACTGAGGTCTGCCCGCTTACCTTTGTCAAAACTAAGTTACTCATCGAGCGGATGTCAAGCGGGCAAACTGCCGAAGTGCGCCTCGGCGCCGGCGAACCCCTCGAAAACGTGCCGCGTGCGATCGAGGACGACGGCCACCTCGTCCTGAGCCTCGAGCCCGAGGCAGAGAGTCAAAGCGTCTATCGCCTGCGGCTGCGCAAGCTCTGAGCCCCAAGGCTGCGGCGCAGGGTGAGCGCCGCCATCCTCTCGCCCCCGGGCCGGACGTAGTAGCCGGGCTGCCGCCCCACCCGGCTAAATCCGTTCGCCTGGTAAAGCGCCTGCGCTGCGTCGTTGTCTTCTGCGACCTCCAGGGACATGCTCGCCGCGCCGGTGGCGGCGGCGCTCTTGAGCGCCGCGTGGAGGAGCCGTCGGCCGAGCCCGAGGCGTCGCCAGCGGGGGAGGACGGCGAGCGCCAGCAACTCGCACTCCTCGCCCGCGCCCCGACAGAGGGCGAAGCCCGCCGGGTGGTCCTCGACGCGCGCGAGCAACGCGAATGCACCCGGGCGGGCGAGAACCTGGGCCACGACGTCGCGGGTCCAGGCCTCGTCGAAACAGGCGTCGTGCAGGTCGGTCAGCGTGTCGACGTCCATCGACCCCGCCGCGATCAAGTTCACGCCGCGACCCTCGGCGGACATTGCCATCATCGACCGCGCCCGCTCTGGTCCGGGAGACGGGCGCCGGGCGCGCGAAGATAGAGGGGCCCGGGGGCCTCGCGGGGCAGCGCGACGCCCTCCCGTTGGTAGCGGATAGCGGCTGCCTTAGCGACGAAGGCGGCATCGGGAAGCTCAGCCTCGTCGGCCACCGTAGTCTCCTTGGCCCGCCCCGCGAGCGCCTCGCGCACCACGCCAGCGCCGGTCCCTGCCAGCACCAGTCGCCCCTTAGGCACCGCCTGCGCCAGCTGGGGGCGCGGCACCGCGCGGGGCGGGCCCAAGGGCGCGAGACCGGGTCGAAAGGCCTGGAGGTAGACTTCGTCCCGGCGCGCGTCCAGGGCGGCCACCACGCGCCGCCCCCGCCTGGCCGGAGCCGGAACGGCCCGCGCCAGCGCCTCGAAAGTGGTGATCCCCGCGACAGGAAGGCCGCTCGCAAGCGCAAGGCCGCGAGCCGCCGCAAGGCCGATCCGGACGCCGGTGAAGGTCCCCGGCCCGACGGTGACCGCAACGAGATCCAGATCCGGGTAGCGAAGGCCCGCTTCGGCCATGACTGACACCACCATCGGCATCAGCGCCTCGGCGTGGCCGCGGTCGAGACGGGCGGAGCGGTGGGCCCGCACGGCTCCGTCACACCAAACCGCAGCGGAACAGGCGACGGTGGCGGAGTCGAACGCCAGGATCCTCACGAGCCCCTCCTTGGGCGCACACGTGCAGGCGACGCGACCATAACACGGTTCGCCAACGGACGGCGAAAGGCCGGGTGAACCCTTTGCCACGGAGACCGAGGTGCGCCAGCTCGTAGACCGCCCTGAGCGTCGCGCCGCTCACCGGCTCGTCGGGCCAATGGCGGTACGTGCGCGTTGCCGAACAATGGCTCGATCGCCCCCACGTCGAGCGTGGAACGCAAGGACACCTCCGCATCAAGTAGGGGGTGGATCGCAAGAGAGGTGCGGGGGCGGCGCTGGCCTTACCACACGAGGTCCGACCTCCACGCCAGCGCCGCCCCCGCTTGACTCCCGGTGGACTTGTACATTGTCCCGGAAAGGCGAATCATGCGTTGATGAGGCCGACCGCCGGTAAAGTCGCGCCAAACTCCCTGCGCCTGCTGGGCATCACGTTCATCCTTGCCGTCGCCGAACTTCTCCTCACACTTCCGGCACGGGCGGCCGACTGGGCCGTCATCCTCATGTACCACCGGTTCGGGGTATCCGCCACGCCCTCCACCAGCGTCACGCTGGAGCAATTCGAAGCCCACCTCGAACACCTCAAGACCGGCGGGTTCACCGTGCTTCCGGTCCCGGACATCGTCGCCCGCTTGCGCACGGGCCGCCCCCTGCCTGACATGACGGTCGGACTCACCATCGACGACGCCCACGTCTCGGTCCACCAGGAGGCGTGGCCGCGACTCAAAGCCGGCGGCTTCCCTTTCACGCTGTTCGTGAACACCGCCGCCGTCGATCGGGGCTTCGGCAACACGATGACCTGGGACCAGATCCGCGAGCTCGCCGCGTCCGGGGTCACGATCGGGAGCCACGGCGCCGCCCACGCACACATGCCGTTCGAGGATCGCGAGACGAACCTGCAGGACCTCTTGAAGTCCCGTCGGCGGATCGAGGAGGAGGTGGGAAGCCCCCCTGACCTATTCGCCTATCCCTATGGAGAGTACAGCCTGGAGGTCCGGGAACTGGTGGCCGGCGCCGGCTCCGCGGCCGCCTTCGGCCAGCACTCCGGCGTCGCCTACAGCGGGGGCGACCTGTTCGCGCTTCCCCGCTTCGCGCTCAACGAGACGTACGGGAGCCTTGGGCGCTTCCGGCTCGTCACGCGCGCGCTTCCGCTGCGGGTTACCGACGTGACGCCGGCCGATCCCGTGCTGACGATGAACCCGCCCGCGTTCGGATTCACGCTGGCGGACGAGGAGGGCAATCTCGACACGCTCGCCTGCTATGCCTCGGGCCAGGGCGCCGGCGTGATCGAAAGGCTGGGGGAGCGGAGGGTCCAGGTCCGTCTCAAGGCGCCTTTCCCACCGGGCCGGGCGCGCATCAACTGTACCATGGCGGGGCCCGAGGGGCGCTGGCGCTGGCTGGGGACCCAGTTCCTCGTTCCCGGCTCGTGAGCCGCGCTCGGGGCTAGACGTCGGGCCGCTCGGCGTGGACCGCCGCCCGGTCCTCGAGATGCGCCCGATCCAGCGCCTGCAGGACGTTTACGCGGATGATCGTCCGGATTGCCCGCACGTAAGCCGGCCCCTTCGCCGAATAGCGGGTGAGCATGCCTGCGAGTTCGTAGCCGTCGAGGACGCCCTCGGTCGTGCGCAGGGCCTCGCGCGTCGCCCGGAACTCCTTGTACGCGGGGTGACGGTTGAGGTTCATCACGTAGTCGGCAACGGACTCGAGGAGCCCGGAGAAGCGCTTCACCTCGTGGCTCTTGTCCTCGTCCCGCCGGAGGGGCACCATGCCGGCGCCGGGGGTGAAGGTCCACTGGCCGAAGACGGCGTTGCCCTCGCGCGCAAAGCGAGAGCTCCCCCAACCCGATTCGATGGCCGCTTGCGCGATCGCGAGCGACGGCGGCACGATATCCACGCGCCGGAAAAGCTCGCCCCACGACCCGTCCTCGACGCCGTAGCGTTGGCGCAGCCGGCGGATCCAGACCTGCTCGCGCGCGCTCAGGGGCGCGGCCCCGCGGACCAGGCGGGCGTGGAGAGCGGCCAGCATCGCCCGGTCCGCCAGGATCGTCTCATTGACATGGAGCACCAGCGGCAGGATCGCGCGGATGAACAGACGCTTGCGCTCGCTGACCAGTTGGACCTTGTCGAGGTCTTCGGGAATGCTCCGGACGAACAGGCGCGGAACCTGCAGGCCGTCGCCCCAAACGTTCGCCAGCCGGTAATCGACCCTTTCGAACGCCGCCTCGAGCTCTTGCACGGTGGAGACTTCCGTAGCTGGCTCAGCGTCCGTACCGGCGGGCCGGAAGGTCGCAGGCGGAACGACGCGGTCTTCGACGATCGGGCCGAACTTCTCGCTGAGCGCGACCGCGTAAAGCGCCGCGATGCTGGCGCCGACAATGGTGAGCACCGTGCGCTCGAAGCTGATCGCCCTGAGCCGCGCGAGCACCATCCGTTCGCACTTCGATGACTTTTGCAACGGGGACCTGGAACCTCGACCCAGCTGTTCACCCGTCCCCACGGCCAAGCCGCCCGACCCCTTCGGACGGTAGCCACGGC
>JBHICW010000043.1:0-12718 GCA_046759785.1 Alphaproteobacteria bacterium | reverse complement strand
GCGGCTTCACGGCCCGACCGGCTCCGATGCCATCGATCTTATGATGTCCTCGGGGTCGAGGACGATTCCGCCCTTGACCACCCGATGGATCCCCCGCGTGTTGCGGATGTCGGCGAGGGGGTCGGCGTTGAGGATCACCATGTCCGCGAGCTTGCCCGGCTCGAGCGTGCCAAGGTCGGCGCTCATGCCCATGACTCGGGCGCCGCCCCGGGTCGCCGCCACGAGGACGTCCATCGGCGCGAGCCCGGCCTCCCGCGCCATCAGCTCGAGCTCCCGGTGCAAGGCGGGGCCGTGGAGGGTGCCGATATTGCCGGCGTCCGAGCCGGCGGCGACGATGACGCCGCCCGCATGAACCCGGGCGAGGTTGCGCGAGATCACCGGGTCGATGGGCTGCGGCGGGCGCCGGCGGACCCAGGACGGCAGCAGGTAGCGGGGGAGCGTGTCGAGATCGTCGAAGCTCGCGATCGCTTGCCTGTCGCCGAGCCGTCGTTCGATACCCGTGAGGGCGACGTGCTGACCGAACACCTCCCGGTAGCCTTCCTTGACCACCATCGTGGTGGTGTAGACCACGCCCCGCGCCTTCATGAGCTCAATGAGATCGTCATCGACGGGGCGGTCGTCGATCGAATGGGCGAGGATGTCGGCACCGGCCTCGACCACGGCCCGGGCGAGGCGGAGCCGAGTCGCATGGATGACGACGCGCACCCCGGCGGCGTGGCTTTCGGCGACCGCCGCCTTAACCCATTCCATTTCTCGCGCGATACTCAGGCCCGGTGAGACGAACCAGATCTTGACCAAGTCCGGCTCATGCGCCAGCTGTCGGCGCACTTCGGCCCGCGCCTCGGCCGGCGACGTGATCTTGATGATCGCCGGGTCGCCTGTGGCGAGCGCCGCCGGCACGTAGGTGGCGAGCAACGGGCCCGCCACCGCCACCCGAGGGGCGAGCAGCGTCTTCTCCGCCAGCTCGCGGACCTCGAAGTTCCACATCGGCCCGCCGACATCGACCACCGAGGTCACCCCGCTGGCGAGGTAGCGGGCGAACGTCGCCTTGAGCCCCGCCTTGACGCGGGCGAGTTCTTCCTCGTAGGGGCGCACCGCCCGGAGGTCGATGACGTCGGGCCGGGTGTAGAGGCCGCCTGACTGGAAGAAATGGATGTGCGCGTCGATAAGGCCCGGAATGATCCACTTGCCGCCGCCGTCGAAGACCCGGGCGCCGTCGGGGATCCGGACGATCCGGCGCGGCCCGACCGCGGCGATCCGCCCGTCGTCGCCGACCACCACGACGCCGTCCGCGATCGGCGGGGCGCCGGTGCCGTCGATCACCGTCGCGCCGACGAAGGCGGTGACGGTCCCGTCCGCTCGCGCCGCCGCAAGGCCCAAGGCGGCGAGCGACAGCCCCGCGATGGCTGCCATAAGCTTGCGCATCATCGCCGGGACACTCTCATGGCAACGCCTACGGGATCATGTCTCGCATTTGGCATAGCGAACGGCGCCGGACGGGTTGCCGGCGTCAACTATGCGCTCTTTCAAGTCCTGACGGCGCAAGTAACCGCGCATGGAAATCCTGCGGCGGCATCGGCCGATCCTTCCGCCCTTAACGCTGCCACCTACACATCTCGTCCGGCTGGCGAAGCGGCCCGGAGTGACGCGACGACCACGCGCTCAACGGCGGCCTGGCATTGGACGGTTGGGGCGGAGTATGAATGCAGCAGGTCGTGCGGGAAAGCCGGCACTGGGCCCTTGTGAGCGCGACATGCTCCACGGCTTAGATCGAGCCGATGCGCATGGCAACCGAATCGGCATCGTCGGCACGCCATCAGGCGATCCAGTGAAGCGAGGACACGGATGATCGCACTGTGCCGCGACTGCAGCCGCGAGGTCGCCCTCGTGGCGGGCGAGCTCAGGTGTCCGGTTTGCGGTTCGCCGCGCGTCGTCCGCCATGCCGAGCTCGGTCAGTTGACGATCGCCCATATCGATTGCGATGCCTTCTACGCCGCGATTGAGAAGCGGGACGACCCCTCTCTTGTCGAGCGACCGGTGATCGTTGGTGGCAGCCATCGGGGCGTGGTTTTGGCCTGCTGCTATGTCGCCCGGCGCTATGGAGTCCATTCCGCCATGCCGATGTTCAAGGCCTTGAGGGCGTGCCCGAACGCGGTCGTGCTACCCGCTCGCATGGACAAGTATCGGGCCGTCGGTCGGCAGGTGCGCGCCTTGATGCTGGAAACGACCCCGTTGGTCGAGCCGCTGTCGATCGACGAGGCCTTCCTCGACCTGTCAGGCACGGAAGCGCTCCATCGCGGCAGCCCGGCGCAGACCCTTGCCGGTCTTGCCCAACGGATCGAACGGGAGACCGGCATAACCGTGTCCATCGGCCTGAGCTACAACAAGTTCCTCGCCAAGATCGCGTCCAACCTCGACAAGCCGCGCGGCTTCGCCGTCATCGGCCGGGATGAGGCCCTGGACTTCCTGAAAGACAAGCCGATCCGCCTGCTCTGGGGCGTCGGCGAGTCCCTGCAGGGCCGCCTCAACCGCGACGGGATCAGCACGATCGGGCAACTGCGAGCCCTGTCGGAGGCCGAACTCGTCGCCCGGTACGGCGCCGTTGGACGGCGCCTGGCGCGCTTCGCCCGGGGCGAGGGCGATCGCGTCGTGACCCCCAACACGGCTGCCAAGAGCATCTCGGCGGAAACCACGTTCGAGACGGACATCAGCGACATGGACGAGCTCAGGCGCGAGCTGTGGAGCCAGTGCGAAAGGGTCGCGCGAAGGCTCAAACAGGGTGGTATCGGCGCTCAGGCCGTCATGCTCAAGCTCAAGACCGCGGATTTCAAGGTCCTCACCCGTAGCCGCCGGTTGCATGTCGCGACACAGCTCGCGGAAGTCCTCTATGAGGGGGCGCTGCCCCTGCTCGTGCGAGCGGCGGTGGGCGAGCGCTTTCGCCTAATCGGCGTTGGAGCCACCGGCCTTACGACGGCCGACGGGTCCGACCCGCCGGGGCTGTTTGATGGTGGGCTGGACCGACCTGCCGTCGTCGAGCGCACGGTGGATCAGATCCGCGCACGGTTCGGGGACAAGGCGCTCGTCAAGGGCCGATCGATGCGGGCGAAACGACCGCCTAGGCCGGGACACGGGGGCGGGTCGAGGTAACGCAGCGTCCCCAATCGGGCCGGCTGTACCCCGCATGGCTAGCGCGCGGTGACGGCCTCATCCTTGCCCCGCCGGCGCCCGATCGGCTCAGACCCCAACTAACCGGGACCGCGGCCGGGGCCATAGAGGCCGACCATGCCGCGGTCGGCGGCGGCGAGGCCCTGGTCGAGGAAGCGGCGGGTCCGCTCTTGGTCCGGCGTGTCGTCGCGCACCCACACCGCGAGCGTCGCGAGAAAGAGGAGCGTGAGCCCCACCTCCTCGACCTGACGGCGGCCGCCCCCGGCGTCGAGGCCGGCGGCGTCGCGCACCCACTGGATGGTGCGCGACAGGTTGAAGATCAGCGGCACCCAGTGGTGGGGATGCGACGGGTACAGCTTGGTGGCGAGCATCTCGGCGGTCACCCGGCGGTGCCCGGCGAGAGCGTCGAACCAGCGCATCATGATCCGATGGAGGCGCTCGCGCGCGGGGAGCTCGGCGAAGCCTTCCTCGGCCGGGGCGAGCATCGCAGATCGGGCGCGCCGGAACCAGGCGTCGGCGACCGCGTCGAGGTCTCGGAAGTGGACGCTGAGTTCGGAGAGCGAAATGCCCAACCGCTCGGCGATCAGCCGGAGCCTGAGATTGTTCCAGCCGACCTCCTCCGCCATGTGGATGGCGGTATCGACGATGCGCTCGGCCAGCCGTTCGCCCGACGGCCTCCTTCCCCTCGTCTTGACGGCCATGCTCGGGCTCCCCTTCGGCGCTCACCTCAGGCTGGTTCTCTTGAGGGTACCGGTGGCGCCCACCCCGAGACAAGGGAATGGCGCAGCCTTCCCTCGAAGACCTGAGCGATCAGGTTAACGACGCTTCAACATCGTATGAGGCCAGCGGCGTGATAGGCTCGGGGTATCGTGGAAGCAGCACCAGGGACAGGATGAGACGGCACGCTTTTCTACTTGCGCGGCGCGCCCGCCCGGCCGCACAAGGGCTCGCTCGTTCGGAGGGAATCTCATGATCCTCATCGGCCAGCTCGATTCGCCGTTCGTCCGTCGCGTCGCCGTCACCATGCGCCTCATGGGCATGTCCTATGAACGCCGTCCGCTCTCCGTCTTCGCCGACTACGACGTGGTCCGCGACATCAACCCGCTGGCCCGGGTGCCGATCCTGATCCTCGACGACGGAGAGGTACTGGTCGACAGCACGCCCATCCTTGACCACCTGGACGAGAACGCGGGCCCCGATCGCGCGCTCGTGCCCCCGGACGGACCCGAGCGGCGGCAGGTGTTGCGGCTGGTCGCCATTGCCCTCGGTGCCTGCGAGAAGGGCGCCGCCCTGGTCTACGAGCGCGAAAAACGTCCGCCCGAAAAGGTCTATGAGCCCTGGGCGGCGCGGCTTGAGGGACAGATCGAATCGGCGCTTGAGGCGCTCGAGGCCGTCGAGCCGGCGCCGTGGCTCGCCGGCGCGAGGATGACCCAGGCCGACGTGACGACCGCGGTGCTGTATGATTTCCTCCGCTTCTATCACCTGCACCTGCTGCCGGCGGGACGGTATCCCCGGCTGGAAGCCCTGGCCGCGCGCTGCGCCGAGCTGCCGGCCTTCGCCGAGGTCCCGGTCGTCGCCGCCTAGCCTTTCCCCGCGCCGCCGGAGGGGCGGGCGAAGCGGGCGATGTCGAAGGCCCCCATCGGGGTGTCGGTGGCGCCGTCGACAATGAGCTCGGCGAGCACCGCCCCGACGGCAGGGCCGAGCTGGAAGCCGTGGCCCGAGAAGCCGAAGGCGTGGTAGAGGCCCGGCGTGGTGCGGCTGGGGCCGATGACGGGGAGCCCATCGGGCATGCTCCCTTCGAGTCCGGTCCACACCCGGATGATGTGAAGAGATCGGAGCCGCGGGATGAGGGTGACGGCGAGCCGCGTCACAGCCAGCGTGTTCTCGGGGAGAACGTAGGACCGGCTCGCCTCGGCGTCGGCAAGCCCGAGCCCGCCGCCGAAGATCACGTTCCCGCGCAGGGTCTGGCGGAGGTAGATCGCGCCCCCTGAGATGCCGAGCACCGGCCCGATGAAGTAGGGGCCAGGCTCGCTCACGGCCATCTGGGGGGCCGTGGCCTCGACCGGCACCGGCTCGCCGAAGCGGGCGGCGATCCCACCGGCCCAGGCACCGGCCGTGTTGACGAGACGGCGGGCGCGCACCTCGAGACCGTTCCGCGTGAGGAGGGTAAAGCCGTCGGCGTCGCGGTCGAGCTCGGTGACCTCGGCGCCTTCGCGGATCTCGGCGCCCGCGGCGCGAGCGGCGCGGCCGAAGGCCGGTCCGGCGAGGCGGGGGTCGGCCTGCCCGTCTTCCGCACACCATGAGGCTCCGGCCACCGCGTCGCCGAACCAGGGGAAGCAGTGCTTCAGGGCCTTCCGATCCAGGACCTCGAGCTCGAGACCGTAGGCCTTGGTCTGCTCGGCGTAGCGCTCGAGCTCGGCCAGCTCCTCTTCCGTTTGGGCGAGCTTGAGATGCCCGGTCACCCGGAACTCGCAGTCGGTGCCCACGACCTCCTCAAGCCGTTCCCACATCCCCCGCGCCCGGCGCGCGAGCGGAAGCTCGGCAAGGTCGCGCCCCTGCTGCCTGACCCCGCCGAAGTTGACCCCGCTCGCCTGCGCCCCGACGAAGTCCTTGTCGAGCACCACGACGGGGACGTTCCGCCGGCGGAGGTGGAGCGCGGCGGAGCAGCCGACGATGCCGGCACCGACGACGGCCACCTCAGTCTGGCGCCGCTCGCTCACGGCCCGATCGCGGCCGCAAAGGGGAGGGGCTTCACCGGGGCTTGGCCCCTGAGCCGCCCGACCTTCTCCACCGACACGCCGCGCGCCGCGGCCAGGACCTCGGCCGCGGCCGGACCGCAGACCCGCCCCTGGCAGCGGCCCATCCCGACGCGGGTGAAGGCCTTGGCCCGGTTGATCTCGCCGCTGTCGAGCTCGCGCGCGGCGGCGCGAAGCTCGCCGGCCCGGATCGCTTCGCAGCGACAAAGGAGCTCGTCATCCGGGACGGCCCGGGCGAGGTCGACGGAGAAGGGGAAGGCCTCATCGAGGGCTCGGCGGAAGCGCATGAGGCGCTCGAGCCGCCGCCCGAGGAGGGCGAGCCGCCGCGCCGGAACCGCCCGCCCCAGGTCGCGGAGCACGGCGTAGGCGGCGCGTTCGCCCATGAGCTCGGCGGCGTCGGCGCCGGCAATCCCGGCCCCGTCGCCGGCAAGGTAAACGCCGGGCACCGTGGAGCGGCCGTCCGCGTCCGTCTGCGGCAACCATTGGCGGGAGGGACGGTGGAACCGGAACCGGCAGCCGGCGAGGTCGGCGAGCTGCGCCTCCGACTTGAGGCCGAACCCGAAGGCCACCGCATCGCAGGCGACGTGGCGCCCGCGGCCTCCCGAGCCCTGGTACTTGAGCCCGCTCACCCCGTCCGTCCCCTCGACCTCCACGGGTCGGGCCCCGTGCTCGACGCGGACGGCGCCGGCATGGAGCGAGCCCAGATAGTAGAGGCCCTTGCCAAGCGTCGCGCCGCGGGCGGTGAGGCCGATGAGCGCCCGCCGCTTGACGGCGAAGGGGGTGGTATCGAGGACCGCCGCGAGCTGTGCCCCCGCCCTCGCGTACTGGTAGGCCACGAGGTAGAGGAGCGGGCCGGTTCCGACGAACACGGTCCGCCGGCCGACCGCGCACCCCTGATGCTTGAGGGCGACCTGCGCCCCGCCGAGCGTGAACACACCGGGCTTCGTCCAGCCAGGGAAGGGCACCACCCGGTCCATCGCCCCGGTGGCGAGGATAAGCGCGTCGAATGGGATCCGCTCCACGACTCCTTGGGAGACGGTGAACACCGCGCCTTTGGAGACGTTCCAGGCGAGGGCGTCGGGGCGGTAGTCGATGCGGCCCACAAGCGCGTCGAAGGCGGCGTGGAGTCCCTGTGCCTTTGCGGCCTCGAAGCCATAGAGGGCGCGGGGCGGGCGGCGGAAGCCCGGGGGCGGGCGCCGGTAGATCTGGCCGCCGCTCCTCATGCTCTCGTCCACCACGACCGGGCGGAGACCTTCTCCCACCAATGTCTCGGCCGCGCGGACCCCAGCCGGCCCGGCGCCCACGATAACGACCCCGGGCCCGCTCACGGCACAGGTCCGGGCGCGGTGATGACGTTCATGCCTTGCGTGACGAAGGTGGTGCAGGCGCGGGCGCGCGTGCCGTCGGCGAACGTCACCCAGCAGTCCTGGCAAGCGCCCATCAGGCAGAAGCCGGCTCTGGGCCCGTCCCCGAACTCCGAGACCCTGACCCGCCGGCCGGCGGCGAGCAGAGCGGTGAGCAAAGTGTCGCCGGCGAGCGCCTTGACCGGCGCCCCGTCGACGAGGATCGTCACCGGCGGGCGGTCGGTCTCGACAAGGCGGACGAACTGGGACGAGGGCATTGGATTGGTCGGCAGCGCCGGCTCAGCATAGCAGCGGGCCTACCCCGGCACCAACCCGCGGGCCGGCTTCGCCGCGAGGACGTGGGGACTCGTTTCCTTCGCGGCCTCGACCTAAGAGGCAATCGTTCGCCCCGAGCTGCTGTCGGCGGTTGCTCTCAGCAGTTGACTAGGGGCGCGATTTCAGAGATGGGATATCCCGGGTAAGATTAATGACCGTTCCAGGGCACCTCTGAGCTACGGGGTCGGGAAGGCACTACGTGCAGTGTCCGAATTGCCGGTTCGAGAACCCGGACGACGCCCGGTTCTGCGCCGAGTGTGGCGCGGGCTTGGAGCAGGCGTGCCCAGCGTGCGGGGCCTCGGTGCAGTCGGGTCAGAAGTTCTGTCGGAACTGCGGACACAAGCTGGCCGCCGGGGCGCCGACCAGAGCGGCCTCCGATACCGAGGCGCCGGCAGGCGCCAGCCCTGACAGCTACACTCCGAAGCACCTCGCCGAGAGGATCCTGAACTCGCGTAGCGCGCTGGAAGGCGAGCGCAAGCAGGTCAGCATCCTGTTCGCCGACATCAAGGGCTCGATGGAGTTGATCGAAGGCAGCGATCCGGAGGAGGCACGCAAAATTCTCGACGTCGCGGTCGCCGCCATGATGGATGCGGTGCACCGCTACGAGGGCACGGTGAACAAGGTGCTGGGCGACGGCATCATGGCCCTGTTCGGCGCCCCCCTGGCGCACGAGGACCACGCGGTGCGGGCGTGCTATGCCGCGCTCGCCATGCAGCAGGCGATCGGCGCGTACGCCGAGGAGGCCCGGCGCGCGCACGGGGTGGAGGTTCAAGTGCGCGTGGGCCTGCATTCCGGCGAGGTGGTGGTGCGCGCCATCGGCAATGACCTCAGCATGGATTACGACGCCATCGGCCCGACCGTGCACCTGGCGAGCCGGATGGAGCAGCTCGCGGTCCCCGGCACCATCCGGCTCACCGCCGACACCCTCGGCCTGGCGGAAGGGTTCGTCGAGGTCAAGTCGCTCGGGCCGGTGCCGGTCAAGGGGCTGTCGGATCAGGTCGACGTGTTCGACTTGACGGGCGCCGCCGCCACCCGCTCGCGCCTGCAGGCGGCCGTGGCGCGCGGCCTGACGCGGTTCGTGGGGCGCGATACGGAGATTGAGACGGTGGGCCGCGCGCTCGAACAGGCCGGCGACAGCCACGGTCAGATCGTCGCCTTGGTCGGTGAGCCCGGCGTCGGCAAGTCGCGTCTCTTTTACGAGTTCACGCGGTCCCACCGCACGGAAGGCTGGCTGATCCTGCAAAGCAGCTCGGTCTCCTACGGCAAGGCGACGTCCTGGCTTCCCGTCATCGACCTGCTCAAGAGCTACTTCGGGATTTCGGACCACGATGACGGGCGGAGCAAGCGTGAAAGGGTGACCGGAAAGCTCCTGACGCTGGACGAGGCCCTGAAGCCTGTCCTGCCGGCATTCGTGACCCTCTTCGACGTGCCCGTGGAGGACGGCGAGTGGCAGGGGCTTGCGCCGCAGCAACGCCGCCGGCGCACGCTGGACGCCGTCAAGGCCCTGTTCCTCAAGGAAAGCGAGATCCAGCCGCTGATCGTCGTTTTCGAGGATCTGCACTGGACCGACAGCGAAACCCGGGTTCTCCTCGACAGTCTGGTCGAGAGTCTGCCGACCAGCCGGATCCTTCTCCTCGTCAACTACCGTCCTGAGTTCAAGCATGGCTGGGGAGGCCGGACCTGGTACACGCAGCTCCGCATCGATCCCTTGCCTGCCCAGAGCGCCGAGGAGATTCTGGCCGCCCTGCTCGGCGACGGTCAGGGCCTGGCAGCGCTCAAACGGTTGCTGCTTGAGCGCGCCGAGGGCAACCCGCTGTTCCTGGAAGAGAGCGTGCGAAGGCTGGTCGAGGTCGGGACGCTCGTCGGCGAGCGGGGCGCCTACACGCTGTCGCGGGAGATCGGGGAGATCGAGGTCCCGGCCTCGGTCCAGGCGATCATCGCCGCCCGCATCGACCGCCTGGGGCCGAGGGAAAAAGGCCTGTTGCAGACCGCCGCCGTTATCGGCCACGACGTTCATTACTCCATCCTGCGGGCCGTCGCGGAGGTTCCGGAGGAAGACCTTCACCGCGGTCTCGCCGAGCTGCAGACGGGCGAGTTCCTTTACGAGACCCGGCTCTTCCCCGATCTCGAGTACACGTTCAAGCACGCGCTCACCCACCAGGTGGCTTACGGCGGCCTGCTGCAAGAGCGGCGGCGGGCGCTGCACGCCCGCGTGGCCGAAACCATCGAGGACCTGTACCCCGACCGCCTCACCGAGCTGGCCGAGGGCCTGGCCGGGCATTTCGAACGGGGCGAAGTGTGGGAAAAGGCGACGACCTGCTTCCTGCTGGCTGCCGAGAAAGCGAAGCAGCAGTACGCCTATGAAAACGCGTCAGATTTCGCGCAAAAGGCGCTCCAGGCGGCGGAAAAGGCAACCGGCCTCGACGAGGAAAGGAAGCAGGCATTAGTGCTCCTCGACGATGTGGCGATAGGACCGAGCAATGTGTTTTCGGTGTGGCTCAACATCAACGCAGCCCTGGTTTTTGCCGCCGAGGAATTGACCAGCGACCCGACTTTTGTCGCTGAGCTTGAGGCGACGTCGAGCACTGAGTTCACCGGGAAAGTACCCGCCAACGTTCTCAAACGGGTCGTCGAGTTCCGTAACAAACTTGATCTATTGAGAACCAAGAATGGGCTTGAACCAACGAACGTGTATGTCGATCCGTCGGGCAAGGAAGTGACGCCGGCATTGGTATATGTAAATTCCGGACATGTTCTCGACTCATTAGTGAACTTTGTTCTCAGCGTGTTACGCAAGGGCGATCTTTTGGTAGGAAAATACTACAAAGATCACGGTCCGATCGGAAAAAAGCCTAGCGATGTTTTTGGTCTTGTCGATTTGGCAGATCGCAGACTTGACCAGCTGTTGTGCCGATTGAATGTATGACGCGAATCTTCGCTCCCTCCGTCCGTTCTCCACCAGGGCAGCGGCTGCGTAAGCCCCGGGGTCGGGGTAGCCTGATATTTCTCCGGGCGCCCCGACGGTGCAGATCGCCAGTGGAGGGAGGATCCACCCTCATCCGAGGATGACGTACCCACCCCAGCCGGCCGAGTGATGATGACCAGCAAATCCATGTTCAGGCTCGCCCTTTCCAATGGGATCCCGAAGCGCTCGTTTTACGCTACCCTGGTCGTCGGAACGCTCCTCAATCTCATCAACCAGGGCGATGTCGTGTTGGCGGGCGGCACCCTCGATCTTCTGAAGCTCGGCCTGACGTACGTGGTGCCATACGGCGTCGCGACCTATGGGGCGATTTCGGCGCGCCCCCACATGAGCGCTGGCTGAGCCGATCACGCCGAGCGGCGCGCGGGACGTGTGGGTTCGCTTTGAATAGCACGCGAAACCACCCCGCGTGGAGCTTGCACCGGCGCCTCTAGGAGCTCCTTGAGCGGTGGATCCGGGTCGCGGGCCGGCGCGTCGCGTTCGACGGGCTCGACGTTGTGAAGGTTCGGCTCGAGGAACCTGACGCTCCCGGCCGACGGTCCGTTGCGCGGACAGCGTGCCGTATCGGCCGCCCCGGTCCCGATCCGAGCCGCTCCTCAGGCGACGACCGATCCCGCGCCGTCTAGCCCCAGCGCCGTCGCAACGGCTCGGCTCACCGCGGCGGTGGAACGCGCTCGTACCTGGCGTTAGGATCGCCGCGGTGGCTGCGGACCGGAACGCCGGGGGCTTGTGAGCCCGAAGGGTGGCCCCGGCGCAGCCGTGGGAGCCTCCGATGAAGAGCCGCGTCTTCCACCGCCAACCGCACCGGTCCATTCCCTTGGCGGTCCGGGGCGAGGGTCTCTACATCGTCGACAGCAAGGGCAAGCGGTACCTGGACGCCTCCGGGGGCGCCGCCGTCTCTTGCCTGGGCCACAGCGACCCGGACGTCATCCAGGCGATCAAGGAGCAGGTGGACCGGCTGGCGTACGCGCACACCGGCTTCTTCACCACGGAGGCCATGGAGGAGCTGGCCGACGTTCTCGTCGCCGACGCGCCGGCTGGTCTCGGCAGAGTGGAGTTCGTCTCCGGCGGGTCGGAGGGGATGGAGACGGCGTTCAAGCTGGCCCGCCAGTACGTCCTCGAGGTCGGGGAGCCGCGCCGCTCGCGGTTCATCGCCAGGCGACAGAGCTACCACGGCACCACCTTAGGCGCCCTCGCCGTGGGCGGGAACCCGAGCCGGCGCCGCCTCTTCGAACCTCTGCTCTTCGACACCTGCCACATTGCGCCCTGCTACGCCTACCGGGGCCGGCGGCCCAACGAGGGCCTCGAAGCTTACGGTCACCGCGTCGCCGACGAGCTGGAAGCGAAGATCGAGGAGCTCGGGCCCGAGACGGTCGCCGCCTTCGTCGCGGAACCGGTCGTCGGCGCGACGCTCGGCGCCGTGCCGGCGGTGCCCGGCTACTTCCGCCGGATTCGGGACATCTGCGACCGGTACGGCGTGCTGCTCATCCTCGACGAGGTCATGTGCGGCACGGGGCGGACGGGCACGCTCTTCGCGTGCGAGCAGGAGGGTGTCGTACCGGACATTCTGGTGATGGCGAAAGGGCTCGGGGCCGGCTACCAGCCGATCGGTGCGGTGCTGGTCGCGGAGGCCATCTTCGAGGCGATCTATCGGGGAAGCGGCTTCTTCCACCACGGCTTCACCTTCATGGGCCACGCCACGGCCTGCGCCGCCGCCCTCGCCGTCGAGCGGGCCATCCGGGAGCGTGGGCTTCTGGAGCGTGTGAGGACGCTCGGCGCGACGCTGGAGCAGGCGCTCCGGGCCCGATTTGGCGACCACCCGCATGTGGGCGATATCCGCGGCCGCGGCCTGCTCTGGGGCGTGGAGTTCGTGCTCGACCGGGAGACGAAGGAACCCTTCGACCCCGCGGTCCGGCTCAATGCTCGCCTGTGGCAGACGGCCATGGACGTGGGGCTCATCTGCTATCCGATGGGAGGTACGGTCGACGGCAAGGCCGGGGACCACGTGCTCGTGGCGCCGCCCTTCATCGCGACCGACGGGGACATCGAACGCATGGTCGACATGCTGGGCGCGGCCGTCGACGCCGCCGTCGCCGACGCACGGTCCTCTTGAACCGCTCTTCGGGCGGCCGCAA
>JBHICW010000042.1:0-12741 GCA_046759785.1 Alphaproteobacteria bacterium | reverse complement strand
AAAGGCGTCTTCCTGTGTTGCAAGTACGCGCTCGAGCCAATGCGCCGGGGGAGCGGCGGCTCAATTGTGAACATCGGCTCCATCGAGGGCTTTGCCGCGAGTCCCCGACTTGTCGCCTACTGCGCCTCGAAGGGAGGCGTGCACGCCCTGACCCTGGCCATCGCGGTCGACCACGGTACGGATGGCATCCGCTGCAACGCCATCTGCCCTGGCTGGATCAAGACCGACATGACAGCGGCCTATTTTGAGCAGCTGCCGGACCCCGACGTGGCCGAACGCTCCGTTGCGGCGCTGCATCCCGCCGGCCGTCTGGGCCGGCCCGAGGACATCGCTAACATGGCGCTGTGGCTCGCATCGGACGAATCATCCTTTGCGACGGGTCAGCTTTATGTGGTCGACGGCGGGCTCACCGCCCGCAACCCGTTCGTCGGGCCCGCAACTTAGATGCCAGTGGTGTAACAGCACGATCCTGTATCGTACCTAGCCGGCGAGGCGAGTGGCCCGCTAGGATCGGACGTGCGGGCGAATCGGCTTCTGGAACGCTGACCCCCTGGGCTCGCCTGGCGCAAAGGTCGAGGTTTGCCCGGGCCCGCTGTCGCGCTACACTGGGGCAAGCCGGTGACCGCCGCAGGGGTATGGGCCTGCCGCACCGGGAGGGCAGATTTGGACGTCGTCGAAGAGTTTTACAGGAGCCGGGTACGGCGGGCGAGGGTGGGCGACGCGACAGTTCGGGACGCAACGCTCCCCGTCATCCCGCTCGTCGATGTCGGCGAGGGCGGGCCGGTCGCCCTGTTCGCGGCGGAGCGCGCCCGCGCCGAGGAGCTACTCGCGGCCGGGCGGCGCTTCTACGGCGGGGTGAACATTGTTCTGAGCGAAGCGCTCACCCGCGCCTGGCTCAGGCACTCGGACAACCCTTATCGCAAGGAGCTGGAGGCCATAGCGGCACAGATCCCCGGGCCGGGCCCGCTCGTCCTCAACCTGAGCTACGAGTGGTTCTGCACGACCGCGGTCGCCCCCGACCCGGAGGGGTCCGGCAACCGCCTGCTACGCACGCTCGACTGGCCCCTCGACGGGCTCGGGCGCCACCTCGTCGTCGCCCGCCAGGAGGGGCCGGCCGGAACCTACTTCAACGTCACCTGGCCCGGCTTCGTGGGGGTGGCGACCGCCATGGCGCCGGGGCGGTTCTCCGCCGCACTCAACCAGGCGCCCATGCGGCGGCTCGGGCTGCCCGTCCTGGCCGACTGGGTCTCGAACCGCCTCAGCGTGTGGCGGAGCCGGGGCCTGCCCCCTGTCCACCTCCTGCGGGAGGTCTTCGACCACTCAAGGACCTATGTGGAGGCTAAGGCACGGCTCGCCGAGGCGCGCTTATGCCTTCCCGCCCTCTTCATTCTGAGCGGGGTAAAGGCGGAGGAAGGGTGCGTGATCGAACGTCTGGAGGATCGGGCCGTCGTTCACGACTCCCCCTTCTGCATCACCAATCACTGGCTCACCCCCGGCCTTTCCGGGCCGCCGCGGACGCTCGACAGCCACGACCGCCGCGCGCTTATGGAGGGGCTTTACCGCACGGTGGCGGACGGCTTCGGCTGGCTCGTCCCGCCGGTGCTCAACGCTTGCACTCGGGTCGCCGCGCTCGCCAACGCCGGCGCACCGAAGCTCTTGGTCCAGGGCTTCGAAGAGGACGGCCCCGCCACTGCGGTCTTCCGAGTTTGATCGGCGCCGCGTCAGGACCCGCGGCTGTCGCGCCCGCCGGAGGCCGGCTCGAGGGTGCCGGGCTTTCCGGGCGCTAGGTCCGCTTCCGCCCCCACGTCCCGGCTGGGCTTCATGTCCTTGACTCGGCGGTAGTAAAGGGCCGCGATCAGCAACACCGCCCCGAGAAAGGCGAAGACGAGGCGATAGGCCGCCTCCGGCGCCGCGCCGTCCGTCGTGGGGAAGGCGCCGACGATGAGACCGGTCGCCAGCTGCAACACGGCGACCCCGATAAACACAGCCATGTTGACCGTGGTGATCCCCCGCCCCACCAGCCGTTCGGGAAAGAGGGCGCGGCTGTGGGCCATGACCACGACGCCGTAGGGGCTGAGGAAGCCGAGGAGCACGAACAGCACCGTCACCTGCCATAGCGGCGGGCGCGGGACGAGCGCGAGGAGGGCGAAGACGGCGGCCGATGCGAATGCGCCGGCAAGCACGATCCTCTTGCGCGTGTCGAGAAGGCGGTCGAGCGGGCCGAAGCAGGCCGTGCCCGCGATGAGCGCCAGCGCCATGGCGAGCAGCACGTTGCCCCGGCCGATCCCGTCGAGCCCGTGCACGTCGTGGAGGTAGGGCCCGCCCCACAGCGCGAGCACGCTGGCGAGTGTCCCATAGACGACGAAGCTTATGGCAAAGACGTGGGAGAGCCCCGGCGTGGCCAGCACCTCGCGCAACCCTCGGAGGGACTCGCCTAGTGTCTCCGGAGTCTTGCGGTGAAAGGGGTGGCCCGGCGGCGCGTCCCGGACGACCACGAAGTAGAGCAGGCCCAGGCCGGCCGTAATTGCGCCCATGGCGACGAACGCTGCGCGCCAGCCCAAGGCCTCCGCCGCCCCGGCGAGGGGGCTGGTCGCAAGCAGGTTGCCGGCGCTGCCCACGCCGATGAGGACCGCGGCCAAGGTGGCGAAGCGGTCGACAGGGAACCAGCGCGAGCAGACCACGAGAGAGCCCATCAGCACCCCCGCGCAGCCCAAGCCCATGAGCGCGCGGGCGAAGGTGAGGCCAATGAGGCCGGCCGCCGCCGCGAACAGGAGCGCCCCGGCCACGGCGAGCACCAAGAGGGCGGGGATGGTCCGACGCGGCCCGTAGCGGTCGAGCAGCACGCCGATGGGGATCTGCGCCAGCGCGAAGGCCAGGAAGAAGGCGCCGGTGAGCATCCCCATCGCCTCCGCCGAGAGCCTCACCTCCCGCATCAGGTCGGGAGCGATGACGGCGACCGAGGAGCGGTAGAACTGGCTGATGACGTAGGTCGCACACAGGGTCGCGACGAGCCGAACGGCGGCGCCGGCCGAGGGTCGTACCGTCATGCCAAGCTCCGGCGAAGGCGGGAGGCCGACCGGTAGCAAGCGCGGTGCCCGCCTGTCAACAGGCGGCCTGATGCGGCGGAGGATCGCAAGGCGCGCTTGGCCCGACACGTCGGCGACGGCGGAAACGGGACCGGCGCAGTCGATTCGACAAACGCGGCCGGATAGGGCACAACCGCGGCCGGTTCACCTCGCAGGTGAGGTCACCCATGCTGCTGCATCTTTGCACCTGGAAGGAGGTCGAGGCTTACCTCGCCGAGTCGCGGGGGATCATCATGCCGATCGGGTCGACCGAGCAGCACGGCCCCAACGGGCTCATCGGGACGGACGCCATCTGCGCGGAGGTCATCGCACGCGGCGTCGGCGCGGCCGTGGGGGCGATGGTCGCGCCCACGATCAGCGTCGGCATGGCGCAGCACCACCTGGCGTTCGCCGGCTCGGTGACCCTGCGTCCTTCGACCCTGATCCGGGTGATTCGCGACTCCGTGGTGTCCCTCGCCCGGCACGGGTTCCGACACTTCTACTTCGTCAACGGTCACGGCGGCAACGTCGCCACCCTCAAGGCGGCCTTCTCGGAGATCTACGCCGAGGTCAGCATGAGTCCCGGTAGCAACGCGCCGAATGTGCGCTGCCGGCTCAAGAACTGGTGGACGAGCCCCGCGGTCAACAAGGTTTCCAAGGAGCTATTCGGAGACAAAGAGGGCGAGCACGCGACGCCGAGCGAGGTGGCGGTCACCCAGTACGCTTGTCCGGAGGCGATCAAGCGGGTCGCGATGGAACCGGTGCCGCCCGGCGCTCCCGATTTCACCGATGCCGAGGACTACCGCCGCCGCTTCCCGGATGGGCGCATCGGCTCGGACCCATCGCTTGCCACCCCCGAGCACGGCAAGCGGATCTTTGATGCCGCCGTCGCCGATATCGGCGAGGAGTACAAGACGTTCCTCGCCGCCGATTAGAGGCCGTCGAGGCGCAGTGAAGCGGCCGGTGGCGGAGAATCCCGAGCACACGACGGCCTGGGGCGAGGGGTCTTTCCGCCCTCGACGGGACGCGCACAAAAATGACGCCGTTTTGATCCAGATCAATGAATGCTTATCGGCGGCGGGCTAAGCGTGACGGCGCGGGCCGGTCACCGGCTCGCCGTTTCCATCCTCCACTTTCGTTCCAGAACTTGCCCCGCGCGCTTCCCAGCCCGCGGGGCTCCTCTTTTCCTGCCTACGGCGCGCGGGTCCCGGGTTAGAACCACCGCAGCCAAAGGAGATAGAGGGCCACGAGGAGCACGGCGTCCCAGAAGACGAGCTCACCCGGCCGGAACCACCGGGCGCGCCGGTTGAAGAGGTAGAGCCCGTACCAGAGGACCGCTGCAAACGCGAGGGGCGCGAGCAGGACCAGGGGACTCATCCGAGTCGGACCCCGGTCCTGGGGTCGAAGAAGTGGTAATGGCGCGCCGGAAGTTCGAGAAAGATCTCCTGCTCTCCGGCCAGATCCGAACAGTCTTCCCTCACGCGGGCCACGAGCGAGATTCCGCTGGCGCCTGCGAAGAGCAGCGTGTCGGGTTCGACGGGCTCGATCACCTCCAGCCGGAAGGGGATGGCGCCGGACGCGGGCGAGCGGTGAAGCACGACATCTTCCGGGCGCATCCCCAAAACCACCGAGCCGTCGGGCCGGCTGGGCGCCGCCAGCTCGAGCCCCCCGGCGCGGAAGACGCCGGAGCCAACCACGCCGTTGATCGTATTCATCGCCGGTCGGCCGATGAATTCGGCGACGAACCGGGTCGCAGGCTGGTGGTAGATACGCCTGGGCGTGTCGAACTGCACCACGCGGCCCTGATTCAGGATGGCGACACGGGTGCCCAGGGTCATCGCCTCTTCCTGGTCGTGGGTCACGAACAGGAAGGTGCGCCCAAGCTCTGCGTGGAGCCGCTTGAGCTCGGTGCGGGTCTGAAGACGGAGAAGGGCGTCAAGGTTGCTCAAAGGCTCGTCCATCAGGCAGATGTCCGGCTGCCAGACGAGCGCTCGCGCGACGGCGACGCGCTGGGCCTCGCCGCCCGAAAGCTGGCGCGGACGGCGGCCCAGGAGCGAGTCGATGCGCAACAGGCGAGCGCTTTCTCGCACCGCTCCGTCGATCTCGGCTCTCGGCCAGCTGCGCACTCTCAGGGGGTAGGCGATGTTCTCGTAGACCGTCTTGTGGCTGTAGAGGGCGTAGTTCTGGAAGACCATGCTCATTCCCCGCGCCCGCGGGGGGAGCGCCGTGACGTCGCGGCCGCCTACCTCCACCCGGCCCGAGGTCGGCCGCTCCAGGCCGGCGAGGATCCGGCAGGCAGTCGTCTTGCCGCTGCCCGAGGGACCCAACAGAACCACGAACTCCCCCGTCTCGAACGCGAAGTCGAGCCCATCGAGCGCCACGGTACTGTCGCCGAAGACCTTGGTCACGTCGCGGAAGGCGACACCCACGGCCCTAGCCCTTGACGGCGCCGAAGGTGAGCCCCCTCACGAGGTGCCTCTGGACGACGAAGGTGAAGAGGACGATGGGGACGGTCGCGACCACCGCGACTGCCGAGACCTGGCCCCAGAGCGTGCCGTGGGGCGTGACCAGGCCCGGGATGCCGACCGTGAGCGTCCGCGACTCGAAGGCGGTGAGGATCAGGGCGTAGAGGAACTCGTTCCAGCTCAAGATGAAGCAAAGTACCGCCGTCGCCGCCATCCCCGGCGCCGCAAGCGGGATGAGCACGCGGACGAACATGCCGAAGCGGGTGTCGCCGTCCATCTGGGCGGCCTCGTCGATCTCGCGCGGGATTTCGGCGAAGAAGCCGCGCATGATCCACACCACGAGCGACAGGTTGAAGGTAGAGTGAGCGAGAACGACGGCGGTACGGGTGTCGATCAGCCCCACGAAGCCGAACAGCACGAACATCGGCACGACCACGGAGATCGGCGGTGCCATCCGTGTGGTGAGGAAGAAGAAGAACAGGTCCTCCTTGCCCCTGAAGTCATGGCGGGCGAAGACATAGGCCGCGGGCACGCCCACCAGCATCGACAGCACCGTGGTCGAGCCGGCAACGATGATGCTGTTGAAGACGAGTGGCAGATACGCCTTCCCGAGGAAGACCTCCGGATAGTGGGCGATCGTCGGCGCGAACACCCATTGCGGCACCGAGGCGAGCGCGTCGATCCGCGTCTTCACCGAGGTGAGGAGCATCCACAGATAAGGCGTGAGGGCCACCACCAGCATAACCACCAGGGCGGCGATCGCCGCCATCCGCCAAGCCCGGCTCATCACCCGCGCTCCGTTCGGTAGATCGCCTTGTAGAAGACCGCGCAAAGAATGAGCACCACGAAATACACCATGAAGGCCACGACCGCGCCGTAGCCCAGGTCCCAGTCGCGGAAGTTCACCCGCCAGGTGTATATGCTCAAGAGCTCCGTCGCCGTCCCCGGCCCGCCGCCGGTGAGGACGAAGACCTTGTCGAATTCCTTGAACGCGTCGATTCCGCGTAACAAGACGACGAGGGCGATGATCGGCCGAAGCAGCGGCAGGGTCACGTCTCGGAACACGTGAAGCGGCATCGCCCCGTCCATGATCGCCGCCTCGAAGGGGTCGCGCGGCAAGCTTAGCAGGCCGGCAAGCAGGATCAGCGTGACGAAAGGCGTCCACTGCCACACGTCCACCAACATCACCGTGAGCAGTACCAGCCGGTAGTCTCCCAACACCGCCGTCTGCAGGCTGAGGAGTCCGAGTTCGCGCAGGTAATAGGTGAGCATACCGAACTCGCCCTGAAGGAGCAGCTTCCAAATGAGTCCCACGGCGACCGGAGCCAGCATCATGGGAATGAGGAGAAGGGTCAGAATGAAACGCCGGCGGCGGATCTGGTGGAAGAGGATAAGGGCGAGGGCGAAGCCGAGGACGAACTCCACCGCGACGACGCCGAACACGAAAACGAGCGTGGTGGTGAAGCTCTCCCAAAAGATGGGGTCTTCGCGGACGAGCCGGCGATAGTTCTCGAAGCCAATAAAGCTGCCTTCACGGTCGGGGAGGGCGAAGCTCAGGTCGGTGAAGCTCGTCCACACCATGAAGACGAACGGCCCGACGATGAGCACGATGAGGAGGGCGAGAGCGGGCGTCAGAAACAGGGGCGCGATACCCCTGTCCAGAATCCCGCTCCCGACCCCCTTTACCGCCACAAAGACCTTAGTCTCCGGGGGTGCTTACTCTGCGGGCGGGTAGACGAGCGGCGCGCAGTCTCCCAACAGCTTGTTGAACTCCACCGCCGCCCAGTCGAGCGCCTCCTTCGACGTCTTCCGCCCCGCGAGCGCGTCGCTCAGCGCCAGCACGAGGATCTCCGACATCTGGGGCGACTCGGGGATGGTCGGCTTAGGCAGCGCCACCGAGTTGGTATCCATCGACGCCTTGGTGTAGGTGATCTTCTTGACCTCAGGGTGGGCGTAAACGTCGGGCCGGGACGTGGCGCCGCCGTTCACGTGCTGCTCAAGCTGCTGGTCGTACTCCATCATCCACTGCAGGAACAGGAAGGCGGCTTCCTTTTTCTTCGAATAGGTCGGGATGAGGTAAGTCCAGCCCTCGACCTGACCGACCTTGCCACCCTTGCCCGCCGGCACTACGTCGAACCCCATGCGGCCCGACACCGTGCTCTGCGCGGGGTCCTCCACCGCATAGGTGGCGTCGTTCCACATAATCACCTCGAACGCCCTGCCTTGCTGCATGGCGGCCATGGCGTCGTCCCAGAAGTAGTTCAGGGTGTCCGAAGGTGAGAACTGGATCAAGCCCTTGTAGTACTCGAGCGACTCCACCGCCTCGGGGCCGTTGACGATGACGGGCCCGCATTCGCTGCCCGTGTCGGTCTTAAGCATGTCGCCCCCGAAGCTGTATAGGAAGTTCAACCATTCGTACCACAGGGCCACGTGGCGCTTGCCTTGGATCGCCGTCCCGTAGAACCCCTCCTCGGGGCGGGTGAACCACTCGGCCAGGTCCCGGTACTGCTTCCAGTCCGCCGGCACCTGCATCTCGTAACCGTACTTGGCCTTAAACCCCGCCCGCTCATTTGGGTCCTCCAACAGATCTTTCCGGTACCAGAGGTACATGGTAAGCGCGGTAAACGGGAACCCGTAGGGCTTGCCCTTGTACCAGGAGATCTCCTTCCAAAGGCGCTGGTAGAGGACCTCCTCGGGCTTGAAGTCGGGGTTGCGGAGCTTCGCGTCATTCATGAACTCGTCGATCGAAGCCACGTGGCCTCGTTCGACGAACCGGCCGAGCTCGCGGTGGGGCATGATGATGAAGTCATACCGCCCCGTGCGCGCGTTGAGGTCGAGCGTCACCTTGTCGACCGCCGCCTCGTGCTCGTACTGCTCGACGATGACCTTGATGCCCGTCCGCTCCTCGAATTTGTGCTTCAGCCCGGCGAGCGCCTCCAACGGCGGCAAGGCCTCGCCGACCGTGCGCAACGTCGTGCCGCTGTACGGCTTGGTCGCATCCTCAAGGCTCCAGGCCCCGGCCGTCCCGGCCGCGACCACTCCGGCGGCAAGGACTGCGCCGAACGCGGCCCGACGCAGCGGCTTTCCGCAATGAAACGTGACACCTTCGTGCATATTCGGTTCCTCCCTTCGCAGTGTTTGCCGGCTTGCGCCTTCCGTGTGTGCAGGGCGGAAGCCACTTGCCGGGCGCTTTCGCCTCGGCCGCAACTGTAGCACGGGCGATGTGGTAGGTACAGCATCCGTCTGTTGTGGACGCCGTATCGCTCTGCGATAATCCGACCTCGCGGGCGCGCGTTGGGAGGGCGCGGTGGACTTTGTCTTCATGCTCACACGGGGCGACCAGACAGTCGAGGACTGTCTTGAGGTGCTTGACTTAATTGAGCCTTTGGAAATCAAACACTTGGGGTTCAAGGACGTCGGCGTCGATCGTCGCACACTCGGGAAGCTCAACGAGCGGATCAAGGCGACCGGCGCCGCGAGCTATATGGAGGTGGTAAGTACCACACCGGAGACCTGCCAACGGTCGGCCCGCACCGCGGTCGAAATCGGTGTCGATCGTCTTCTCGGCGGCACCGAGTTCGAGGCCACGCTCGCCATCCTCGATGAAAGCGGCATTCGCTACTATCCCTACCCCGGGCGCCCGCAAGGCCACCCAACGCGGCTCGGCGGGACGGCCGAGGAGATCGCCGCGGACTGCCGGCGTACCGAAAGCCTGGGCTGCTCGGGCGTCGATCTCCTGGCGTTTCGCGCCTTCGAGGCCAACCCCCTGGACCTCATCCGGGCCGCGCGGGCGGCGCTAAGCGGCGACCTGATCGTCGCCGGCAGCGTCGACTCGCCCGACCGAATTCGGGCTCTGGCCGCGGCGGGCGTCGACGCCTTCACCATCGGCTCGGCGGTGTTCAACGGCTCCTTCTCGCCGCGCAAAGGCTCCCTTCGCTCGCAGCTCGAGGACGTTCTCAGCGCCTGCAGCTGACCTCGCCGGCCTGGAGGGGCTTCGACCATCGCGATCATCGGCATCGACATCGGCACCCAGAGCCTCAAGGTCGTCGTCACCGATCCCGGGCTCAAGGTTCTCGGCGAGGCGAGCGAGGCCTACGAGCCGAGCTTTCCCCGGCCGGGCTGGGCGGAGCAAGACCCACGCTTGTGGGAGCGGGCCCTCGGCCCCGGGATTGCCGCCGCGCTCAAGGCCGCGGGCCTCGCGCCGCGCCGAATCGAGGCCCTTGGGGTGGCCGGCCAGCTGGACGGCTGCGTCCCTGTGGGGGCGGACGGCGCCCCCCTCGGGCCCTGCCTCATCTGGATGGACCGCCGCGCCGCGGCCGAGGTCAAGGGGTTCTCCGCCGCAGACATCCGCCAGAAGACGGGAATCAATGTCGATCCCAGCCACATGGCGGCGAAGATCCGCTGGCTCCGGCGCCATGACCGGGGCGCCCGCGGCGCCACACGGTTCCACCAGCCGGTGTCGTACTTGGTGGCGCGGCTCACGGGCGAGCATGTCTTCGACCACGGCCTCGCCTCCACGACGATGCTCTACGGGCTCGCCCGGCGGGACTACGACCCGGACCTCCTCGACCGCTTCGAGATCGACCGGGCCTGGCTGCCCGCCATCGCCGACGCCGCCGCCTGCGCGGGCCGGCTCCACGGGGGCGGCGGCGCCCTCACCGGTCTCAGGGAAGGCGTGGCGGTCGCCGTGGGCACCGGAGACGACTTTTCTACGCCTTTGGGCGCCGGGCTCGTTGCTCCCGGACGGGTGGCCTGCGTGCTCGGCACGGCGGAGGTGGTAGGGGCGCTGGACTCGATCGCGCGGATCGACCCGGAAGGGCTTATCGAGACCCACGGCTATGCCAACGACACCTTCTTCCACGAGAACCCGGGCTGGCTGTCGGGCGGAGCGCTCGCTTGGTTCACCAAGGTCTTCCGGCTCGAGGACGTCACGGAGCTCGACCGGCTCGCGGCGCGAGCCGGCCCGGGGGCGGGCGGCGTCCTGTTCTTCCCCGCGCTCAGCGGCGCCATGGCGCCGGAATGGAACGCCGCCGCCCGCGGCGCCTTCTACGGCCTTACCCCCGCCCACGACGCGGCTCATATGGCACGGGCCGTACTCGAGGGCTGCACCTTCGCCATGCGCGACGTCATCGCTCGGCTCCGCGACATGGGTGTGAAGATGGACGCCCTGCTCCTCTTAGGGGGCGGCGCCAAAAGCGCCGTCTGGTCACGGATCCGGGCGGACGCCACCGGCCTCGCGGCCGAGGTGCCCGACCGAGTCGACACCTCGCCCCTCGGGACCGCCATGCTCGCCGCGGTTGCCGGCGGCCTCCAGCCCAACCTCTCCGCGTGCGCCGCGCTCGTCGGCGCGAGCGGCAAGCGCGTGGAGCCCAACCGGGCCGCGCGGCCGGCGTACGACGAGGCCTACGCCGGTTACCGCCGGCTCTTCGACAGCTTGCGGCCGATGTTCGTCCAGGGGAGGCCGATTTGAGCCGCCGCCAGCCACCTCGACGGTCGGCCTGGGTCCGCCGAGCCTTTCACCAAGCCGGGCCGCAGCGAGGGGCACGGTTCCCTGCCTGAGCCTGGGCGGGTGCTTCGCAAGAAACGGAGCACGGCGTGATTGGACAGACGATCGAGCGGCTCCTTAACGGCGCCTACCCCGACCCGGACGGGGGGCCGCCGCTACGGGTGGCGACGAAGTCCGTCGTCATCGCCGAAACCCTCGAAGAGTCGGAGGCAGAGCTCGTGCAAGCGCTCGGCTTCGGCCGGCGGCTCGCGGTGGTGAGCGACCGCACCACACACGAAATCCTCGGAGCGCGCGTGGAACGGGCACTTCGCGCCCGCGGCAAGGTCGAAAGCCTGGTCCTCGCGGACCGGCCCCACGCCGACATGGCCAATGTAGAGAACCTGCGCCGGGGGAGCGCCCGGGCCGACGCCCTCGTCGCCGTCGGATCGGGCACGGTGATCGACCTCTCTAAGTACGCCGCCGCGTGTGACGGTAAGCCCTGGGCGGTGTTCGCGACCGCCGCCTCGATGAACGGCCACACCTCGGCTACCGCCGCGATCACCGTGGACGGACACAAGCGCTCGCTCGAGGCGGTCGCCGCGACCGGTGTGTTCATGGACCTCAGGATCCTCGCGGCGGCGCCGTCCCGCCTCATCCGTTCGGGCCTGGGGGACAGCCTGTGCCGCGCCACCGCGCAGGCGGACTGGCTGCTCGCGCACCTGCTGCGCGACGAGCCGTACCGGAGCGCGCCGTTCGCGCTGCTCGCGGAGGACGAGGCGGCGCTCCTTGCCGAGCCGGAGGCGCTCATCAAGGGGGACGTGGAAGCCGTGGGGCGGCTCGCGCGCACCCTGGTGCTCTCGGGCTTCGGTATGACGATCTGCGGGAGCAGCCGTCCTGCCAGCCAGGGCGAGCACCTCATCAGCCACTACCTGGATATGCGCCGCCCGGCGGGCACGCCCGAGGCCCTCCACGGCGAGCAGGTCGGGGTCACGACGCTCACCATGGCCCGCCTCCAGGAACGGATCCTCGCCGCGCCGCCGCCGCGGGTCGCGGCCACCAGGGTGAACGAGGCCGACCTCGTTGCCCACTTCGGGCGCGACGTGGGCGCCGCCTGCTGGCGCGAGTTCGCGGGCAAGCGGCTGGATAAGGAGGCCGCCGAGGCACTCAACCGGCGACTGGAGGCGGAGTGGGAGGACATCCGCACCCGGATCGCGACCGTGCTGCGCCCGGCGCGCGAGCTTGAGGAGGTCCTCAGGCGGGCCGGTGCGCCCACCGCCCCGGGCGATCTCCGGCTGCCGCGCCCCTTCTACCGCGAGGCGGTGCGGCACGCCCGCGAGATCCGCGACCGCTATACCTTCCTGGACCTCGCCGGGGACGCCGGGATGTTCGACGGCCCCGACGTCCTCTGACACCATGGCCGCCGGCTCCAACCGTACGCCTCATTGGGGGGTCACTCGCAACCCTCCCGGAGCGCTACTAACTCCTCCTCCAGCTCAGCCGCGCGTGCGCGAGCTCGGTGAAGGCGGTGGGTGAGGCCTTCGATTCGGGCCTTGCTCTCCCCAAGCTCCTTCTTTGCTTTATGGACCGCTCTCTCGCTCCACTTCTTTAGGGTGTCGACTTTCGTTGCATCCTGGCAGACCAGCGTGTGCTCCACCAAGCTGCAGTAGGACACGTCCCCAGTCTCTACGTTCAACCGCCAGGCCACGGACTCGCCCACGTTGTATAG
>JBHICW010000041.1:0-13150 GCA_046759785.1 Alphaproteobacteria bacterium | reverse complement strand
GCATCGTTCTACCCTTCAGGCTCGGGTTGACAGCATAGCGCCTTGCGGGGAACAAGCCGAGACTCGAGTGCGCGCGGCGCGCAATAGCCGGCACCGGGCACCCTCGGCACGCGATGGGATCGGGATTGACCGTAACGAGATGGTGCCCAGGGGAGGAATCGAACCACCGACACGCGGATTGTCATATCTTGGGGCTTCTTCCGCCTTAAGCGGATATCGCCCGCGTGCACTGTCCATGCGCTTAGGAGCCAATCTTGCACTCCCTTGCCGGCTGATGGATGCGGTCGCTCACGACACCTCGGTGAGGATACTTTTCTCGATGGCTTCGGCGATCGCCGCATCGCCCGTCAACTCGTCCCGTAGGTGTCCGTGGGTCTTCATGGCGAACTGGATGGTAGCGTTTCCAGCTCAGGTCGTTCTTGTTCAGCATAACCGTCCCGTTTGTTCGTCACGCCGCCGGCTTATGCGTCGGGATTCGGTCGACCTCGTCTTTAAGGCGCTCCTCAGCATGCCAGAGGTCATAGGCCTGCTGCATGCGGAGCCACAAGCCCGGGCCGTTTCCGCAGAACTTGCCGAGCCGGACGGCCATCTCGGGCGTGATCGTCTGGGTGCCGGCGATGATCCGGTGCAGCGTTTGCCGCGTCACGCGGAGCCGGCGCGCCGCTTCGCTGACCGAGATCCTTAACGCCGGGAGCACGTCCTCTCGAAGCACCTCGCCAGGATGCGTCGGGCAGCGGGCGGGGTGTCCGCTCACACGATACTCACCCGTCATTCTGCCCTCCTAGTGATACTGCTCGAGATCGACCCGCCAAGCATCGCCGTCGATCCATTCGAAGGTCATGCACCACGGCCCGCTGACGTGGACGGTGTAGCGTTTCGGTCGCACCTTGAGGCTGTGAAAGTTGAAGCCGGGCACGTTCATATCTTTCAATGTGACCGCCTGATCCAAGGCGTCCAGCCGTCTCAACGCTCGTTTCTGCAAATCCGCCCGAACCTTGGAACTCCGGCCCGTCAGAAAAAGCTCCTTGAGCCCTTTGTGCCGGAAGCTCCTGATCACAGGGGGATCTGTAACACCTCACGCGACACCTGTAAAGCGGCATGGTACATAACCGAAGGGGCTACGGCGACGGAATAGGTCAGTGAGGCCCGAGTCCAGCGGAGAAGATGGTGCCCAGGGGCGGAATCGAACCACCGACACGCGGATTTTCAGTCCGCTGCTCTACCAACTGAGCTACCTGGGCCCCGCATGCAATGGGAGTGCGGAAGCGGTTTATAGAGAAATCGCCCCAGGCTGTCCAGAGCGGCGCCCACCCCGCGCAGAGGGCGGGCCAGGCCCCTCCAGCGTCATGCCGCCGGCCTGTCGTCCCCTCGCCCGGCGACCGCCCTAGTCCTCGGTCGGCTCCTCCTCGGACGCGAGCGGCGCGTCCTTCCCCGGGTTCAGCGGACGGGAAATCACATAGCGCTCGCCGAGCCACCGGGCGAGATCGACGTCGGCGCAGCGCCTGGAGCAGAAGGGCGCGTGCGGCGGGCTCGCCGGCTTGCCGCAGATCGGGCAGCGGGCGCCGGACCGGCCGGACGGGGCGCGCTTCGCGGTCACGCGAGGCCCCTGACGCCGTGCCCGGTCACTCTACCACGACCTCGAAGGAGTCGCGGGCGCGGTCGGCCTCCGCCCGGAGCTCCACCTCATGGCCCAAGGCGGCCTCGATCTCCGCGGCGAAGCCCCGTTCGCGGTCCGCCACAAGCTCCGCCACCTCGGGCGCCGCCAGAACGGCGACGGGCGCCAGCGGACCCGCCCGCGCCGCGCGCGCAAGCGCCCGGACGATGTCATGGGCGATCGTCTCGGCCGTCTTGACCCGACCGGTCCCCGCGCAGTCCGGACACCGTTGCGTGAGGAGCTCGCCCAAGGACTCGCGCGTCCGCTTGCGCGTCATCTCGACGAGGCCGAGGGGCGCCATCCCCAGCACGCGGGAAGGCGCGCGATCCTCGGCCAGGGCCGCGCGGAGGGCCTCGACCACCCGCTGGCGGTGGTCGGACCGCTCCATATGGACGAAATCGATGACGATGAGCCCGCCGATGTTCCGGAGCCGGAGCTGGCGGGCGATCTCCTCCGCCGCCTCCAGGTTGGTCCTCAGCGCCGTCTGCTCGAAGTCCGGCCCGCCCGTGTGGCGGACAGTGTCGACGTCGATAGCCCAAAGCGCCCGCACCCGTTCGATCAGGAGCGCGCCGCCGGAGGGTAGCGCCACCTTGGGCGCGAGCGCCCTCTCGATCGCCTCCTCGACCGCGAACGCGTCGAACAGCGCCGCCTCGCCCCGATGGACCTCCAGCCGCGGCACGAGGTCCGGCATGGCCTCCTCGCAAAACCGCTTCGCGTCGGCGAGCGCAGCCGCGGAGTCGAAGATGACGCGGCGCACGTCCTTGCCGACCAGATCCCTGAGAGCTCGGGGAAACGGCGCCAGCTCACGATAGAGGCAGGCGGGTGGCTCGGCCCCGGCACGTCGGGCTGCGAGCTCGTCCCAGAGCCGGTGGACGGAGGCGGCGTCGGCGGCGAGCTCCGCGGGCTCGGCCCCGGCGGCAGCGGTGCGCACGATGAAGCCGCCGCCTTCGGCGAGCCCTGCCATCTTCGCCTCCAGCCGCGCACGCTCCGCGTCCTCGAGCCGGTGGGAGACGACGACCCGTTCGCGCCCAGGCGTGAAGATAAGATAGCGGCCGGGGAGCGTGAGGCGCGTCGTGAGCCGCACCCCCTTGCCGTCGAGCGGGTCCTTCTGGACCTGGACGAGCAGGGCCTCGCCTTCGTGCACCAGATGGCCGATGGGGACCCGCGACGTCGCGCTTTCCGGGGGACGGGCGTCGGCGGCGCTAAGGTAACCGCTGCGGTCGAGCCCGACGTCGACGAAAGCCGCCTGGATGCCCCGGACCACGCGGGTGACGCGTCCGAGATAGATGTTTCCGACCAAGCTCGGGCGGTCGGTCCGTTCGACGACGAGCTCGACCACCTGGTCGCCTGCGAGCAGGGCCATCCGCGTCTCGCGCGGGCCCACATTGAAAAGCGCCGTGTCGATCATGCCCAACCCCGTGGCCGGAGGTCCAAGCCCGCCAGCAGGGTCGCCGTCTCGTAGAGCGGAAGCCCGATGACGTTGGAGAAGGAGCCGTTCACACGGCGAACCATTGTGGCCGCCCGCCCCTGGATGGCGTAGCCCCCCGCCTTGCCGCGCCATTCACCACTTTCAACGTAGGCCTCGATCTCCTTCCGGTCCAGCCGCTTGAACTGGACCGTCGTGACGGCCAGTCGGCTGTGGCTTCGCCCCTCGGGGTCGACCACGCACACCCCGCCGTAGACCCTGTGTCGGCGTCCCGAGAGGAGCTCAAGGCAACGGCGGGCCTCCGCCGCGTCGGCGACCTTCGGAAGCACGCGGCGGCCGCAGGCGACGACCGTGTCGGCGCCCAGCACCAGCGCGCCCCTATGGCGGCGGGCGACGGTCCCGGCCTTGATCGCGGCGAGCCGTGCCGCCAGCGCCTGCGGCGTCTCGCCGGGCCGTGGCTTTTCGTCCAGCTCCGCCGGATCCACCAAGTCGGGCATGAGCCCGATCTGCCGGAGAAGGTCCAGGCGGCGAGTCGACGCCGAGGCCAGGACGAAGCGTGGCTCACTCGGCCCCCCGTTCATCCTCAGCCGGGCTACGTGTAGCGGAACGTGATCCGGCCTTTCGTCAGATCGTAAGGCGTCATCTCGACGGTGACCTTGTCACCGGCGAGCACGCGGATGCGATTCTTGCGCATCTTGCCCGAGCTGTGGGCAAGGATCTCGTGGTTGTTTTCCAATCGGACGCGGAACATGGCGTTCGGCAACAGTTCGGTGACCGTGCCGGTAAGTTCGATCACATCTTCCTTCGCCATCGGCTCTCCCTGGTCGGTCCTTCCCTCCCGCGAGGATGGGACGCATCCGCCCGGTGGTCAAGTCGTTTCCCTCCTTCCGGTGGCCCCGCCGCCGATGCGCCGACCGTTTCAGATCGCCCGGCGGGGCTCCGGCGAGAACCGATTGAGGATGCGCTCCCTGAGTTCGTCCCGCACCTTCCGGTAGGCTTCGAGGCGCGCCTCGCGGCTCCCTTCCACGAAGCTGGGGTCGAAGGTGTGCCAGAACTCCACCTCGCAGGCCATGGTCCGGGTCATCTCCACCGCCTTGTGCTGGGCCTCGGGCGAGAGCGAGATGACCAGGTCGAAGCTCGTGTCTTCGAGGTCCTCGAACGTCTTCGGCTGATGGCCGCTCATGTCGATGCCGATCTCGTCCATTACGACGACGACGAACGAGTCGAGCTCCCTCGGCCGGACCCCGACCGAATCCACATACACCGTGTGGCCGAAGAGGTACTTCATGATTCCCTCGGCCATGGGGGAGCGCGTCGAGTTCAGGGTGCAGGCGAAGAGGACGCTGCCGGGAAGGTCGCCCATGGGCGTCCCTAGCCGCGGACATGGAGGACGCAAATCAGGGTGAACAGCCGGCGGGCAGTCTCGACGTCGATATCGACCTTGCCGGCGAGCCGTTCGCGCAGGAGTTCCGAGCCTTCGTCATGCAGGCTGCGGCGTCCCATGTCGATGGCCTCGATCCGCGAAGGCGGGGCCCGCTTGATCGCCTCGACGTAGCTCTCGCAGACGGTGAAGTAGTCCTTGATGAGCCTGCGGAAGGGCGCTAGCGGCAGGGCGATTTCCCACAGCGGGCTGCCGTCCTCGGTACGAATGTCGAAGATGAGGGCCCGGTCGCGAAGGCTCAGGTAAAGGCTGTAGGGCCCTCTTGAGTGACCCTTAGGCGCGAAGCGGTTTGCCCCGAGGAGGTCATAGATCGCCACTTGGCGCTCGTGCTCGATCTCGGGGCTGCGCCGCACGACGGTCCGCTCGTCGAGCGTCACGCTCACGAGCCGCTGGCGGTCGTCGGCCGGGCGGCAGGTCATACTTCAGCTGCGGTGCGTCCGGATCACTCGCGCGAAGGCCTCGGCGAAGCCCGCGTCACCGGCCTCCAGTCTACGCGGCATCGGCGGCCTTGAGGGCCCCGGCGGGCCGCTTGCCGCGGGTCCGACCCGGCTTGCCTTGCGGCCGGCCTCGACCGGGCGCCGTGCTCACCCCTCGTCCGTCTCGCGGTGGTCGGGCCTGAGCGTCGTAGGCCAAGGTTCGCCGAGGTCCTGGAGACGACAGGCGATCGCGTCCGCTTGCAAGCCGATCACGCCGCCACCCGCGAAGAGCAACGTGATCCACACCCCGCCCTGAGGCGCGCGTTCGCTCGCGATCGTCAAGAGCTCCAAGGGTTTGGATCGTCCCGAGCGGTCGAGCCCTCTGAACTTCACCGCATTGACGCGGTCGAAGTGGAGGCCCGCCGTGACCTGCTCGAGGTAGGGCGGGTGGACCCGACCCGCCTGCGCCGCCTCGTGTTTGAAGCGCACGAAGACGGCGGCGAACCGCCGTTCCTCCTTGACGTACGACATCTCGTTGAGGTCCATCAGCGCATCCTGCATGCACGCCGCGATGACGGTGAGGTCCTCGGCGTCCGCCGCGCGCAACTTCAACCGCTTCTTGTCGTTCATGAGTCCACCCGTTCGATCTCGGCGCCGCAGACCGCGAGCTTGTCGACAAGCCGCTCGTAGCCGCGGTCGAGATGATAGATCCTGTCGACGACCGTTTCGCCTTGCGCCGCGAGCCCCGCCAGCACGAGCGAAACGGAGGCCCTGATGTCGGTCGCCATGACCGGCGCCCCCGTGAGCCGCGCCACACCCCGCACCATGGCCGTGGGGCCATGGACGGTGATGTCGGCGCCCAGGCGGGCAAGCTCGGGCACATGCATGAAGCGGTCCTCGAAGACTGTCTCGGTGACGACCGAGGCCCCCTTCGCGATGGCCATGAGGGCCATCATCTGCGCCTGAAGGTCGGTAGGGAACCCCGGATAGGGTCGCGTGGTGACGTCGGTCGCCTTGACCACCGAGTCCCGGCACCTCACCTTCGCGCCCCTCTGGGTCGGCTCGATCACGACGCCCGCCTCCGCGAGCTTCTCCGCCACGGCTTCGAGGAGGCCCAAGTCGGCGCCCATGAGCTCCAGTTCGCCGTCGGTGACGGCGGCGGCCATCGCATAGGTTCCCGTCTCGATCCGGTCGGGAAGCACCGCGTAAGTCGCTCCGTGGAGGCGCCGCACGCCCTCGACCGTGAGGCAGTCGCTGTCGATGCCGTCGATCCTCGCCCCCATGCGCGTAAGGCAGCGGGCGAGGTCGCTCACCTCCGGCTCCCGCGCCGCACTGGCGAGCACGGTCCGCCCTTCCGCGAGCGTCGCCGCCATGAGGAGGTTCTCGGTCGCGCCGACGGAGACCGTGGGGAACTGAATGTGGGCGCCTGTGAGGCCCCCGGGGGCCTCGGCGACGATGTAGCCGTCCTCGAGCGAGATGCGCGCGCCGAGCCGCTCCAGGCCCTTGAAATGGAGGTCGACCGGCCGGGTTCCGATGGCGCACCCGCCGGGGATCGAGACGCGCGCCTCGCCGCAGCGGGCAACGAGCGGCCCGAGCACAAGGACGGAGGCGCGCATCCGGCGCACCAGCTCGTAGGGCGCGGTGGTGTTCGTGATGCGCGCGGCGCCGAGCGAAAGAGTGCGGCCCTCCTCGTTCCCCCGACGGTGTGAGGACCTCGGCCGTTCCTCGATCTTGACCCCGTGTTGGCTCAAGACCGCGACGAGGGTGGCGATGTCGGCGAGCTCAGGGAGGTTGGAGAGGGTGAGAGTCTCGTCGGTGAGCAGGCTCGCCGCCATCAGCGGCAGCGCTGCGTTCTTGGCGCCGGCGATGGGAATCTCGCCGTTAAGCCGCCGGCCTCCTCGGATGCGGATCTTCGCCATTTGAGCTCAGGCCCTGCCTCCCCCCGCCTCCTCGCGGGGCCGTCCTCAGAGCCGGGGAAGGGTGACGCCGCGCTGCTTCATGTACTTGCCGGCCCGGTCGGCGTAGGAAACCCGGCAGGCTTCCTCGCCCTTCAGGAAGACGAACTGGCAGGCGCCCTCGTTCGCGTAGATCCTGGCCGGCAAGGGCGTCGTGTTGGAAAACTCGAGCGTCACATTCCCTTCCCACTCGGGCTCCAAGGGCGTCACATTGACGATGATCCCGCAGCGCGCGTAGGTGGACTTCCCCAGACAGATGACGAGAACGTCGCGCGGGACGCGCACGTACTCCACCGTCCGCGCGAGCACGAAACTGTTGGGCGGGATGATGCAGACCGAGCCGGTGCGGTCGACGAAGCTCTTCGGCGAGAATTTCTTGGGGTCGACGACCGCCGAATCGACGTTGGTGAAGATCTTGAACTCTTCCGAAACTCGCGCGTCGTAGCCGTAGGACGAGAGCCCGTAGGAGATCACGTCGTCGCGCCGCAAGTCGTCCACGAAGGGCTCGATCATCCCGTGCTTGAGCGCCATGTCGCGAATCCAGGTGTCGGGCATGATGGGCATGGCGTCGCGCTCCCCTTGGCCGTTCGGCACTTTTACTCGAAGGACGAAGGCCACTCAACCTGACACGGCTCGCCCCGGGACGGTTTCAAGACTTCTTGCGCCCGGCCTCAGCGGACGCGCGCCGGGCCCGTTGCTGCGCCTTGCGCCGGCGCAGGTTCTCGCGCAGCGCTTGGGCCAGCCGCTCTCGACGCGCCTCCGCCCGGCGCTTTCCGGCCTCCGTCAAGGCAGGACCTGGCTTCATCCGCCGCGACTCGCTCACCGCTCTCTCAACCCCTTTGGCGCACCCGCCGCCCACGACCGCGGATCCCGAGGCCGGCGCTTGCCCCCGACCCCCCACTGTGGCATGGTGCACCGCCCGCCACAAGGCCGCGATAGCTCAGTGGTAGAGCGCATCCTTGGTAAGGATGAGGTCCTGAGTTCGAGTCTCAGTCGCGGCACCACCCGTGGCGTCTACGGTCCGTTTTCCCGACCGTATCCCCGCCCAACCAACTCACAAAAGCGGCTTCGGTCCCCGTCAGCAAGCCATTCGCTATTCGCCGGCCGCTCACAATGGGCGGGCCGCCGCCGGATGGGCTTCCGCGCCGCGCCCTGGTAGCCTCGCCGCAACCGAACAGTCTATCGGGAGATACCGTCGAAAAGGTCAGGCGAGGGAACCAAGCGTCAGCGTCTATCCACTAGCGTGAAGTTCACCGACGGCGACATGCGGGCCGAAGCAGTCATGGCGTGCGCTCGATCACTGGCTCGGATAAGTTAGGGTCCACCTACGGCAAGGCAGATCGACCATGCTCGGGGGTACGGGTGATGAAGGGAATCGTGTGGCTGGCTGTGCTTTCGATCGGTCTCGGCTCCGCGGCATTCGCCGAAGGCCTCGGGCGATGGACGACCGGGTCGCCCATGCTCTCGGCGTGGGCAATCTCGGCGTTTGCTGCGGCGCCTCGCCGCACCACATCCGCGCCATGGCCGAGGCATTGGGCGGGACCGCACCGGCCAGCCGTTACTCGGCCGACATGTCGAGGCACGCCTACTTGGGCACCGATCCCAGGCTGAGGCCGCACAATCTGGAGCTCGCGAAGAGATGTTATCCTGTCAATGTGTCGGGAGACGATGCGCCTTAGCGCGTCGCGGTCCTTTCGCCGCCCAGATCGCCGGTTCCACGATCCGAGGCGCGGAGTCGAGAGCAGGATTTCATGCCGGTCTTTCAACATGAGCGACTCGAAATCCTAGCGGCCACAATACTTCAAGCCGCTGGGACCCCAACGGATATCGCTGCCTACGTCGCGGCCGCGCTGGTCGAGAGCAACCTCAGGGGCGTCGACTCCCATGGCGTAGCGCTCATTCCTTGGTATCTGGATGAAATTGCCCAGGGGACGATCAGACCTGACGGCCGTCCCAGCACGGAGAAAGAAACACCAACCATGGCCGTCGTGCGCGGCAATGCCAGCTTTGGAATCTTTGCCCTGGGCCATGCGATGGAACTCGCGATCCAGAAGGCCAAGGCTAGCCAAGTGGCCGCCGTCGGGCTGATCGATTGCCCTCACACGGGCCGGCTAGGGCGGTTTGTGGAAGCTGCCGCAAATCGAGACCTCTTTGCCATGGTCATAGGCGGTGGCGGCCACCGGCTATGGGCTACGGTCGCGCCCCACGGCGGGGCAAAACCCATTTTGGGCACGAACCCCTTTGCACTGGGTTTGCCCGGAGGAAGGTTTGGCCCGGTCGTTGTGGATATTGCTACCAGCGCGGTTTCTTGGTCCAAGCTGAGAGTTTACCGGGCCAAGAAGCAGCCGGTACCAATAGGCTGGATTTTGGACAAGGATGGACGCCCCAGCACGAACGTCGAAGACTTTTACCACGGCGGTATGCAGGTTCCCGCAGGGGGGCACAAGGGATACGGACTGGCACTCTTGGCCGAGGTTATCGGCGACTCGCTTTTGGGTGAACCCCGTGAGTTTAGCTGGCTCGTCATAACCATTGACATCGGAGGTTTTCGGCCGGTCGCCGATTATCTCGAATCGTGCGAAACCTGTTTACAAAAGGTCAAAGACATTCCGCCGGCTCCCGGATTTGACGAAGTTTTGCTGCCTGGAGAGCGGGGCGCTCGCACCGAAAGGGAGCGCAGAGAAACCGGAATCCCTGTTCCGAAGGAAATTTGGCAACAGATACGGGAGGTAGCTCAAAGAGTAGGGGTCGATACTCAATCGACTTTGAAACAATAGCAACGTGACGATGAGCGTGTCGGCGTTTGAAAACATGCTGTATTGGACATTCGTTGCTCCAAATGATTGCGTGTGAAGGAACGGGAGTTCGTAGCTATGCTCGCCCAGCTAATCTCCTTCCCACGCGGCCTGCCGCCCAGTTGCGAGCCTCTTGAGAATGAGCCGCGATTCGATCCGAGCTGCCATCTCGGTCTCGAGATGCCGACGGACGTCTGGCGCCTGGAGGACTTCGGCTTGTCCGATCCCGTCCAGGTGCTCAAAGGCGCGCCTTCTACGACGAAATTCCGCCGGAAAAGCGCGAGCGCCTGATCGCGCTGTGGGAGGAAGTCCAGACCCGCATGTAAGAGGGCGCGCGTACGCAGCCGTCAGGGGGCCATTGGCCAGGGGCGGTCCCCCGTTTTCATGCGCGTGGAGGTGACGTCGAAGGGTTTCGAAGCGACCCAGGCATGGGTGCCAACATCGGCCGCCACGGAGATCTCAACGCTCGTTCCGGGCGCGATGGAGATACCGCCAGATGTTCGCTCTCACGCCGAGACCGAGTGCGGGTGCAGGCGGAAGACGCTCGGGACCCGAGACCGCCAGTACATCGCGGATGAGTTCGGAGTCGCCGCCCGAGGCGTATTCGGCAAGCAGCGCGCCAGAGATCGTGCCGCGCGGCACGCCGATCCCGGCGTAGCCTCCCGACGCGAAAACACCGGGCTCAAGGCGTCCGAAGAACGACGCCCAGTTACGCGTCATACAGAACACGCCCCCCCAGGTGTACTCCATCTCGAGTTTGGCGAGCATCGGGTACCGCCTATGGACGAACTCCTCGTGGATGGCGCGCAGCTTCCGCTTGTGGCCGGAGCTCATGCGGAAGTCCCCTGAGTATCGGTTGCCGTACCGGTAAACGATGCGGTTCGAGCGCGTGCGCCGAAGCGTCGGTCCGCCTGAGACGGCGGGCGTGACACCCCATTCTGGCGCACCCCTCATCGCCGCCTGCTCGTCGTCGGTAAGCGGCCGCGAAAGGCTACAATAGGCGATCATGGGAAACAGCCGGCCCTTGAGGAAGCCGAGCGCAGTCGTGAACGAGTTGGTAGTAAGAAGGACGTTCTTGGCGGTGATCGAGCCCTCGGCGCACTCGATATGCACGGGGGAACCGGGTTCGACCCGGTGCACGGGCGACTCTTCATACACCTCGACGTTCTCCGGCATCGTCTCGGCGAGGCCGCGGCACAGCTCTGCAGGGTTCATCAGCACGGTGCGTGGCGTGTAAACGGCGGCGTGGTAGTGGCGCGAGCCGACGACATCGGCGAGCACGTCGCCCTCGATCCATTCGTAGTCTTCATTCACCGAGTCGAGCATGTGGCAGGTGGCCTCGAGGTTGCCAATCCACCTGCTTTCGACAATCGCATGCAGGTGGCCGCGGCGCGACCACTCGCACTCAATTGCGTGCTTACCCACAATGCGCTCGAGTTCGGCAAGCCCTGCGATCACCAGACGCGAGACGCGCTGATTGTACTCGGCGTCGAATCCTTCCGTGAGATGCGGGGTATCGATGATGAAACCTGAATTGCGTCCCGAGGCGCCGTAGCCGACCCGATGCTGTTCCAGCAGGATGACTCGCGCCTCGCGCTCGAGTTCGGCGAGTCGACGTGCGGCGCCGAGCCCAGTAACTCCGGCCCCGGCCACCACCCAGTCGGCGTTCTGCCTGCCCTTCAGGCGATTGGCCGGCGCTGGCGACGGAAGGATTCCATACCACCCGGAGGCTTGGTCCATGTCGGTGAGAAGGGGATCGCGGCTCGGCATGGCTATGCGCCCGTTGATCGGGACTCCAGCAGCGTCGACGTCACGACGTCCCCGTTTGCGTCTCGCCGCTGCTCGAGCTTCTGTAGAACTCGGGAATGGCTGGATCGGTACCACGGGTCGCGTGCTTCGACATGTCGGGCGAATAGCGGCTCGCCGGCGGCGTGCGGCCGAGCGCCTCGGCCACCGCGCGGATGTGGTGCGGGCCGGCGCCGCAGCACACGCCGATATAGCGAACGTCCAGGTCGTAGACCTTGCGCGCGAAATCGCCCATTTCATAGCGGTCGCAGGCGAACGAATCGAGCGCCGTGGGGAAGGGGTCGCCCCCCGGCAGGTCCTCGCGGTCGGGGTCCTTGAACGAGAAGAACGCCGGCTCCTCTTCCGTGGTCCGATAGGGCACCGGCAATGCAGCGACGTGGCACGACACGGCGGCGCGGACGATTTCGACGAGCGGCCGCATGGTCGCCGGCCCGTAGGCGCAATTGAACCCGACCACGTCGGCGCCGGCATCGGCGATGCGTCGGCAGCCCTCGACGGCGTCCGCTTCGTACAGTTTGCCGTGCGGGATGATCGAGAACGTGATCACCGCCCGCTTGCCCGCGGCCTTGATCGTCTCGAGCGCGGCGAGCGCCTCGCCGATCCACTCGAAGGTCTCGCCGATGATGAAGTCGACGCCGGCATCGACCGCCCAGCCGACCTGCTCCTCGAACATGGCGCGGGCTGCCTTGTGCGTCTCCGGCTTGTCGGCCTCCCAGATGTTGGTGTTGCAAATGTTGCCGGCGAGCAGCGCGCCGCTCTCGTCGGCGACCTCGGTCGCGATGGCGAGGGCGGTGCGGTTGAGCGGCTCCAAGAGCTCCTCCTTGCCGATCACCCGGAGCTTCTCGCGATGGCCGTAATAGGTAAAGGCCTCGACCACATCCGAGCCCGCATGGACGAAGTCACGGTGGAGCTGGCGAACCATGTCGGGGTGCTCGAGAACGATCTCGGGTACGTACGGCCCGGCCTGCAGATAGCCGCGCCGTTCGAACTCGAACAAATACCCCTCGGCGCAGATGACGGGACCCTCCGCGAGCCGTTCCAGGAGACCGCGTGAGGTTGGTTGTCGTGTCGTCATGATGCGAAGTCCTCCATTTGGCGGCACTTGTTCATCGTTCACGCTTCAGCCACTGGATCAATAAATGTGCACGCCTGCCACAAGCAGCGCTTTGCGGGCGATGAACGGGGTCGCAAGTCTCAAAGGTCTTGATTCTCAGGACCTATCTTGCTGAGTCAGCGGCCACATTGCAATGGACGGAAGCCACTCCGAACCCAACCGTAATCTTCGCACTAGCCGTTAACATCGAACGACCTGCCCGCACAAGACGAAGGGCTCCACGGATCGCGACCACCTCGGGCGCACGCAATCCGCTGATTATCGATACACTGCATTTGTCGAGAAGATCCCTCGCTCCCACTTTCAAATTGAGGCGGACCTCATCGCTCGAATTGTCAGCTATGGGCCGAAAGAGGACTTTGGGAAGCAAGCCCAAATCCCGACCTGAACCCCCTTTATGAGTAGACGCCCTAGCCCGGTGCCGGTGCCGGTGCCGGCGTCGAGAAGGGCGCCGTCCTCGGCCCTAACATAGCGCCCGACCATGCCGGCGACCAAAGCCGGGTACCTGTACCCGATGCTCGCCAAACTCGAGATGGAGTACAC